>JBPCND010000001.1:0-25761 GCA_051001655.1 Nocardioides sp.
GGCCCACGCTGGACTCCCAGCTCCAGCGTAACTCCGACCTCACCCACTTCGACTATCTGTGCCTCGCGATGCTTTCGGAGAACGACGAACGGACCCGGCGAATGGGTGAGCTGGCAGCGGCGCCCAGCTCCTCGCTCTCCCGGCTATCCCACGTCGTCAGCAAGCTCGAGTGCCGTGGTTGGGTGCAGCGGCGACCGTGCCCGACGAGCAAGCGGGTGACGCTGGTGACGCTCACCGACGAGGGCTGGGACGTGCTGCTCAAAGCCGCTCCTGGACATGTGGAGACGGTGCGTTCGTTGGTCTTCGACGGCCTCTCGGCGCAGGACGTCGCGGCACTGGAACGGATCGCCGGACACGTCGTCGGGCGGATCGAGGACGCCTCGGACCTCGAGTCACGCTCCTGAGGCTCGTGCCTCGGGAAGAGCGCTCCGACTATGCGCGCGTCAACACCGACACGAGGCGCAAGATCCGCCGGGCTGAACGATCGGGGAGAATCGCATGCGCCTGGTAGCGGAGATCCTCCCCGGTTCCGATGCTTCGCGCGGCACGCAACCGGTCAGGCCGCACCGCTCAGGGGAGCGTCCAGTCGACGGCCTTCCCGCTCTGCTCCTCCAGCAGCCGGTCGACCCGGCTGAACGGTCGGGAGCCGAAGAACCCGCGAGAGGCCGACAGCGGGCTCGGATGCACCGACTCGACCCAGGGCACGTCGCCGAGCAACGGTTTCAGGTTCTGCGCGTCGCGCCCCCAGAGGATCGCGGCCAGCGGTCCGCCGCGAGCAGCCAGCGCGCTGATCGCGCACTCGGTGACCGCCTCCCAGCCGCGGCCGCGGTGGGAGGCGGACGCTCCGGGAGCGACGGTCAGCACCCGGTTCAGCAGCATCACGCCCTGCTCGAACCACGCAGTGAGGTCGCCGTTGGCCGGTGGATGACAGCCGATGTCGTCGACGAGCTCAGTGAAGACGTTGACCAGGCTCTTCGGCAGCGGTCGAACGTCAGGCGCGACGGAGAACGACAGCCCTACCGGGTGGGCCGGCGTGGGGTACGGGTCCTGTCCGACGACGAGGACCCTGACGTCGGCGAGCGGCCGGCTGAACGCCCGGAAGATCCGGTCGCCGTGGGGCAGGTAGCCGCGTCCTGCGGCGATCTCCGCCCGGAGGAAGTCGCCCATCCGTGCGATGTCGCGGTCGACCGGCGCCATCGCCTCTGCCCAGTCGGGGGTGACCAGTCCGCGTTCGACCAGCCCTGCGAGTGCACTCATGTGTGATGAACCATATTCGCGGCTCCACCGACGAGCTCAACCCGCGGCGAGGAGGTCTTCCAGCCGGTCGGCCACTGCCGCCATTCCGGCGGCCAGCGGGTGGAACGCGGCCGCGACACCGGGCGTGCTCTCAGGGCCGTTGACCCACGGCTGCTTGCTGCACACGTCGTGACCCTCGGAGGCGGTGTACATGTCGAGGTAGTCCACGTCGGCGGTCCGGGCCGCCTGCCGGAGCTCGGCGGCCAGGGCGCGGATGACCCGGTCCCCGAAGGCCACGTCACCGCTGGCGAACGGCAGCGGTCCCGGACAGGATCCGGTGGCCGGAGCGATTCTGAGGTAGCCGACGAGGACGATCCGGGCCCGCGGCGCGCGTCGGCCGATGCGGTCCAGGGTCCGGGCCACGTTGTCGCCGATCCTGTCCAGACCTGTGAGGACGTCGCGACCGACGTCGGAGTCGGCGCAGGGGGACCCGGACGGATCCTGCGCGCGCAGGCCGAGGCAGGCCTGCACCAACGTGGAGAACAGTCCGAGGTCGTTGCCGCCGATCCCCAGCGTGACGAGGTCGGTCCGCTGGTCGACAGCATGGAGCTGCGGCGGCACCGAGGCGTCCTGGACGGTCCGCTGTCTCCGGACGAGGTCGCCGGTCGTCGCGCCGGAGCAGCTGACGTCCCGAAGCCGGAGGTCGAGCCGGGCGGCGAGCAGCGAGGGGTAGTTGTGGTCCGAGCGCAGGCAGCCGTTGGCCAGGTCGGTGGTCGGCACGAGCGGCCCGGCCGTGTAGGAGTCGCCCAGCGCAACGTAACGCTCACGTTCCGTGACCGGCTTCTCGGATGGCTCCATCTCGTCGGGTGGTGCCTCGAGGGTCCGGGTCTGCGCCGGGAGGTCCGGAGCCTGCGCGGCCGGCGACCCCGAGCCCGAGCAGCCGGCGACCCCTGTCGCCAGGGCGATCAGCACGGCGAGGTTGGGTAGTGTCCTCGACGATCGGATGACGGTCTCCTCGGTGGGTCAGCGGCAACGGTACGGCGGCCCGGCAAAGCCGTCCGGTCACGGGAGGTCGAGCCGGAGTCGCATCCGGTCGAGGGCACGTGCCGCACTGCGCCGTACCTCCTCGGACTCGTCGTCAAGACCGGCCTCGACGACCGCGGCGTGCTCCACGTCACGGCGGCGCCGAGGGAACGCAGCGCGGCGGCACGCACCCGGGGCAGCTCGTGGACGGTCAGCGCGGCCGAATCGTCGCCACCGGGCAGCTCGCGGAGCGCGCAGACCCGCAGGCACCCCTCTGCCACTCGCCAGGCGTCGTCGCGGAGCCCGCTCAGCACGGCAGGGATGACTCGGTCGTCCCACACGTAGAGCAGCCCGCGGGCACCCCAGACCCGGGCCCAGTACGGCTTCCAGGACGTGCCGTCGTCGAGGATCGAGCGGCCGGCGTGACCGCCCAGGAAGACCACGAGCCCGGCATGCTCGTGCGGGTCGTCGTCCAACAGGTCGGCGCAGAGCTGCGCGGCTCGGGCAGTGCCGACGTGCGCCTCGAGCAGCGCGAGCAGCTGGCGCGGCGAGGGATGACCGTCGGGCCGAAGGGGCAGGTGCACCGGATCGTCGTCAGCTCTGGCCGGACGGCCGCATCTGCTTGTGGTGCGAGGGTCGGACGTCGGCGAGGGCGTCGAGGAACCGCGTCGCCCAGTCGGTCACGTCGTGCTCGATCACCGTCTTGCGCATCGCCCGCATCCGCTTGCCGAGCTCCTGGGGAGGCGCATGCAGAGCGCCGAGGATCGCACCTTTCATTCCGTTCATGTCGTAGGGGTTGACCAGGTAGGCCTGGCGGAGCTCGCCGGCCGCACCCGCGAACTCGGAGAGCACCAACGCGCCGTCGCCCTCGTAGCGGCACACGACGTACTCCTTGGCGACGAGGTTCATCCCGTCGGCCAGTGGCGTCACCACACACACGTCCGCCGCCCGGAACAGCGCCGCCATCTCCTCGCGGGGGTAGGACGCGTGCATGTAGGAGATCGCCGGACGGCCGATCCGGCCGAGGTCGCCGTTGATCCGGCCGACGAGCCGGTCGATCTCGTCGCGGAGCTTGCGGTACTGCTCCACGCGCTCACGCGACGGCGTCGCGACCTGGACGAAGACAGCGTCCTCGACGGAGAGGTCCCCCTCCTCGAGGAGCTCGGCGAACGCCCGGAGCCGGTTGTAGATGCCCTTGGTGTAGTCGAGCCGGTCCACTCCGAGCAGGACGTGCCGCGGGTTGCCGAGCTGTTCGCGGATCTCCGCAGCCCGCTCGGCGACCCCGTCGGTGCGGGCGAGCTCCTCGAGAACCTTGGCGTCGATCGAGATCGGGTACGCCGCGGCCTGCACGGTCCGGCCGTCCGGGAGGTAGATCATGTCCCGGTGGGTCTTGTGACCGACCCGCTGTCGGACCAGCCGGACGAAGTTCTGGGCATTGTTGGGCCGCTGGAAGCCGATCAGGTCGGCGCCGAGCAGACCTTCGAGGAGCTGCCGTCGCCAGGGCAGCTGCTGGAACAGCTCCACCGGCGGGAACGGGATGTGCAGGAAGAAGCCGATCCGCAGGTCGGGGCGCAGCTCGCGTAGCATCGCCGGGACGAGCTGCAACTGGTAGTCGTGCACCCAGACGGTCGCCTCGTCGGCGGCAACCTCAGCGGCTCGCTCCGCGAAGCGGCGGTTCACCGTGACGTAGTCCTCCCACCACTCGCGGTGGAACTCCGGCTTGGCGACCACGTCGTGGTAGAGCGGCCACAGTGTCGCGTTGGAGAACCCTTCGTAGAACCGCTCGACCTCCTGCTGGGACAGCGGGATGGGGACCAGTGCCATGCCGTCCTCGACGAACGGCTCGAGCTCGGACTCGGTCCCCCCCGGCCAGCCGATCCAGGCGCCGTCGTTGGCCCGCATCACCGGCTCGATGGCGGTCACCAGCCCGCCGGGTGAGCGTCGCCAGTCAACGGATCCGTCGGGGTTCTCCACCCGGTCGACGGGCAGCCGGTTGGCGAGGATGACGAGGTCGGCCTTCTGCAACGAGCTCACCGTGCCAACCTAGCCAAGCCCTCGGTGGTCAGCACGCCGGCCAGGAACGGTCGGCCGCATAACGAACGCCGACCTGCCGCCGGACCACGTCCAGCTGACGCATGATCGCGACGGTCTCGTCGAGCGGCACCAGTGGGCTCTCGATCTCGCCGCCGCGCAGACAGCGGACCACCTCGAGGGCCTCGTGGGCCAGACCGGACCCGATCACCGGCTCCTCGAGCGTCTCGGTGCTGCCGTCGGCGAGGGTCACAGTGGCGGTCCTCGGGTGGTGGAAGCCGCTCGGCAGCTCGATCAGCGCCTGCCCGGTGGCGATCGAGGCGGTCGTCGGGCTCCGGGCCGTCATGGTCGCCGTCAGGGCGGAGACCGCGCCGCTGTCGTAGGACTGGGCCACGGCGATGTTCAGGTCGACGCCCGCCTCGGACAGCGTGGCCGTGGCCGCCACCTGGGAGGGCTCGCCGAGGAACAGGTGGGCGAAGGTGACCGGGTAGATCCCCATGTCGAGCAGGGCGCCGCCGCCGAGCGACGGATCCAGGAGCCGGTCGGTCGGTGGTCGGTCCACGGGGAAGCCGATGTCGGCACGCAGCTGCTGCACGCTGCCGACTGTCCCGCTCTCCACCAGCTGCCGCAGGCGCCGCACCAGCGGGATGCAACGCGTCCACATCGCCTCCATCAGGAACAGCCCCCGCGACCGGGCCGCCGCCACGAGGTCGGCCGCGTCGTCGCCGGTGAGGGTGATCGCCTTCTCGCACAGGACCGCCTTGCCGGCCTCGAGGGCGAGCATGACGTGCTCCTTGTGCAGCGCATGCGGAGTGGCGACGTACACGACGTCGACCTCGGGGTCCTCGACGAGCTGCCGGTAGTCGCCGTAGGCGCGACCCACGCCGTGGACAGCGGCGAACGCCTCGGCCGACTCGAGCTGCCGAGCGCCGACGGCGGCCATCACTGCAACGTCGCGAGGGAGGAGCGCGAGGTCCTCGGCGAAGCTGGTGGCGATCTTTCCGGTGGCGAGGATGCCCCAGCGCACGGGGTGGTCCCGGGCCAGCGGGGCTGCCATGCAGGGGCCGGCAGGAACGCCGAGCGGGGGCAGGTCGAACCTCTGGATGCTCACGAGGGACATTGTGGCGCGAAACGCCGGAGCGAAACCGCCGGGCGAATGACACGGTTGTTGTTCGTCGCCTACGATGAGCTGGGGGACGACCCCCGGACAGGCCACCAGCATCACCTCAGGAGTCGAGACGATGGACGCCGCGAACTCTCTCAACCACGGAGCACACGCCCCACTCGGCGGGAAGCTCTCCCTGCGCGACAGCGAGATCCTCAACTTCGAGCGGCAGTGGTGGAAGTACGCCGGAGCCAAGGAACAGGCCGTCCGCGAGAAGTTCGACATGTCTTCCACGCGCTACTACCAGGTCCTCAACGCGCTCATCGACCGGCCCGAGGCCGTGGCCTTCGACCCGCTGCTGGTGCGTCGGCTCCGTCGGCTGCGGGCCGCCCGTCAGCGGGCCCGCTCCGCCCGGCGCCTCGGCTTCGAGGTCTGAGGTGCCGCTGTCCTCGCCGATCGCCGTGGGCTGCGCAGCAGCGGTGGTGGTGGCCGGAGTCGCCTTCGTGGCGACCGGGACCCAGCCGGCACCGGTCGACGTCGTTGCTCCGGTGACGGCGAGCCCCTCGGCTGCCCCCACGAGCAAGGCTCCTCGGCCAGTCATCCGGGAGAAGAAGCCGGAAAAGAAGGAGAGCGAGAAGAAGGAGCCGCCGCGGCCGGTCATCCGGAGGAGCCAGACCTACGTCGAGGTCTACAACAACTCCGGCATCAGCGGGCTGGCCGGCACCACCGCCGCCCGTGCCCAGGGAGCCGGCTGGCAGGTGGTCGGTTCGGACAACTGGTACGGCACGATCCCGGCCAGCACCGTCTACTTCCCGCCGCGACTGCGCACCGAGGCGGCACTGCTCGGCAAGGACATCGGCATCACGCGGCTGCAGCCGGCCATCGCTCCGATGCGCTTCGACCGGCTCACGGTGATCCTCACCACCGACTACAGCGGCTGACCCGGAGCTGGTGGTCGAGCGTCAGGACGAGCCGAGCGTCGGCGTCACCCGCGAGGGCCGCACGCTCGGCGTACTGACCGCGGATGCGGTTCACCGCTCTCTCTCCGACTGACCACCGGCCGCCCGCATGAGCAGCCGACGTCGTCCACGTGGATGCTTTCGGCGGTCGGTTGGTCGGCGGTCGGTTGGTCGCTGGCCGAGGGGTGGACTGACAGTTCCCCGGTGGCCCGAGCGTGTTCCCGGTGGTCGAGCCGTCGAGACCTGGTTGGCTGACGTCGTGGACGCGATCGACACCCAGGCGCAGGCACGGTACGACGCCGTGGCAGCCGTCGCACACGACGTCGTGGTCGGTCTGGACTTCGACGGCACCCTCGCGCCGATCGTCGAGGACCCCGCAGCGGCCTGGATCCACCCCGACGGACCGGCCGTCCTCACCGCACTCGCGGGCCGGGTCCGCGCCCTGGCCATCGTCACCGGCCGCCCGGCCCGCCAGGTCGTCGAGTTGGGTCGCTTGCACGAGGTCGCCGACAAGCTCCCGGCCGGCGCCCGGCTGCTCGTCCGGGGGCAGTACGGCAACGAGCTGTGGGACTCGGCAGCCCGGACCTTTCACAGCCCCGACGTGCCCGCGGGTCTGGCGGCATTCATCGACGAACTGCCCGGACTGCTGGAGCGGGAGGGCGTCGCCGACGCCTTCGTCGAGGAGAAGGGCCTCGCGGTGGCCGTGCACACCAGACGGCTGGCCGACCCGGCGGCGGCGTTCGCTCGGCTCGAGCCCCGGCTGGGCGGCGCAGCGAGCCGCCATGGTCTCGGGCTCGAGCCCGGGCGGTTCGTCCTGGAGGTTCGTGCTCCGGGCATGCACAAGGGGCAGGCCCTGCTCGAGGTGGTGGCCGAGTGCGACGCCGGCGGAGTGCTGTTCGTGGGCGACGACCTCGGTGATCTCGATGCGTTCGAGGCGGCGAGGTCCCTGCGCGAGCAAAGCCTGCCGGTGCTGCTGGTCTGCTCGGGGTCGGTCGAGCAACAGGCCCTGGCCGAGGTGTCCGACCTGGTCGTTGACGGCCCTGTCGGCGTACTTGCCCTGCTCCGGCGGTTGACCGCGGACGCGACCGGCGTCGGGCCCACGCACTGATCGTCGGGCAGCCCCCGCCCGCGAGGCCGGCGAGCCCGGGCCGCAAGCCCTGGAGGGACGCCGCTCAGCCTCAGGATGCACGTTCCGCAGGTTTCTGGCAGGTCGAAACCTGCACAACGTGCATCGCGAGACGGACATGGCAGGCTTCGTCCCAGCCACTCAGGTTGAACCCCACCGCTCACGCTGCGGACGCGACCGCCGCCGAACCCGCGCACTGATCGTCGGGTAGCCACCGTCCTCGAGGCCGGCGAGCCGCTCGAAGGCGTTGTGCACGGCCACGTCGCCACCTCGTGCCCAGGACCAGGCGGCCGCCAGGGTGTAGAGCGGCAGCAGCGGCAGGCCGAGGCAGGCGGCGTACTGCCAGCTGTGCCGCTCCTCATGAGCGAGCAGCCGCGGGCGGTCGTGCAGCCAGGTCTCGTCCTGGCGGGTCAGGATCACGTTGCCGACCGTGAACGCCGGCGTCCGCGGCGCACGGAGCTGGTAGCCGGTGGCCAGCACGAGGCCGCGGGGGCCACGGGTGAACTGGGTCCGCCCGGTCAGGCCGACGCCGAGGCCGAGCAGAGTCGAGCCGTTGACCGCGTTCAGCACCCGCTTGGCACGCCACCACTCCACCGGCCCATCATCGTCGGTCTCGGATGTCGGACGCAATGTGCACATGTTGAGACTCGGCTCCTAGAGTGGTCCTGCTCATCGCGAGGGGCAGAGGGAACGGCCCGCTGAAGCCCCGGCAACCGCCGCACGACCGCCCGTGACACGACGGGTCCGAAGCGGCACGGTGCCAAGTCCGTCCTGTGCCGAGAGCCGGCCCGGGAGAGATGAGAAGGAGGCGCACCAGTGAGCACGTCGTTTCTCGGGACCAGCGCGACCCGTCACCACACCCCCACCGCGAACCGCCCGCTCCGCGACGGCGCATTCGGTCACGCCATCCACCTGGTCTGCCGCGAGTGTCGAGCCACCTCGGAGCTCGGCCCGTTCTATGCCTGTCAGGAGTGCTTCGGCCCACTCGAGATCGGCTACGACTTCCCGACGCTCACCCGGGCGCAGATCGAGGCCGGTCCGCCGAACATCTGGCGCTACCAGCCGCTGCTGCCGGTGCCGACCGACATCGCCTCCTCCCCGAACATGGAGCCGGGCTTCACCCGCCTGCTCAAGGCCGACAACCTGGCCCGCGAGCTCGGCATGACGTCGCTGTGGGTCAAGGACGACTCCGGCAACCCGACCCACTCGTTCAAGGATCGCGTCGTCGCGGTCGCGCTGTCGGCGGCTCGCGAGCTCGGCATGGAGGTCTTCGCCTGCCCCTCGACCGGCAACCTGGCCAATGCCGTCGCAGCCGCAGGCGCTCGCGCCGGCATGAGGACCGTGGTGTTCATCCCGGCCGACCTCGAGCGAGCCAAGGTCATCACCAGCGCGGTCTACACCGACTCGCTGGTGGCCGTGCACGGCAGCTACGACGACGTGAACCGACTCGCGTCGGAGATCGCCGGCGAGGAGGACGGCTGGGCGTTCGTCAACGTCAACGTCCGGCCCTACTACGCCGAGGGCTCCAAGACGCTGGCCTTCGAGGTCGCCGAGCAGCTGGGATGGCGGCTCCCGCAGCAGGTCGTGATCCCGGTGGCCTCCGGCTCGCAGCTGACCAAGGTCGACAAGGGCTTCACCGAGCTCGTGAGGCTCGGACTCGTCGAGGAGTCGCCCGTCAAGATCTTCGGTGCCCAGGCGACCGGGTGCTCGCCGGTGTCGGCGGCGTTCAAGGACGGCCGCGACGTCGTACGCCCGGTCAAGCCCGACACCATCGCGAAGTCGCTCGCGATCGGCAATCCCGCCGACGGTCCCTATGCACTCGACGTGGCCCGACGGACCGGTGGCGCCATCGAGGACGTGACCGACCAGGAGGTCCGCGAGGGCATCCGGCTGCTCGCCCGGACCGAGGGGGTCTTCGCCGAGACCGCCGGGGGCGTGACCGTGGCGACGTTGAGGAAGCTCGTCGAGACCGGACAGCTCGATCCGGAGGCCGAGACGGTTGTCTTCAACACCGGCGACGGCCTCAAGACCCTCGATGCGGTCGCCCATCTGGTCGGTCCGGCTGCGACCATAGAACCGACCTACGCCGCGTTCACGGCCACCGGCCTGGCCTGACCGCCGGTGGCCGAGCCCGCCACTGGTCGAGCCTGTCGAGACCCACGAGGAGAACCCATGAGCACCGTCTCGGTCCGTATCCCGACCATCCTGCGCACCTATACCGCCGGCGAGTCCGAGGTTCCCGCCCAGGGAGCGACCCTGGCCGGGGTGCTCGACGACCTCGACGCGAACCACCCCGGGATCAAAGCCCGGATCCTCGATGACCAGGGGGCGATCCGCCGGTTCGTCAACGTCTACGTCGGCAACGACGACGTCCGGTTCCTCGACGCGCTCGACACCCCGACGCCCGAAGGCGTGCAGGTGTCGGTGATCCCGGCGGTCGCCGGCGGCTGAAACGCCTCGGTCGGTCCCAGGCATCGCCGATCGGTCCTCCGAGCTGTGACACCTCCGGACCCCTCGACGAGCCCGACGACCGTCCGCAGGTGCCACAGCTGGGGCCACACGACTCAGGGTCGGGCTAGCACACCGCCCGCGAGGACCGGGCGGTCATCGCCCGGCGGCCGGTGACCCTGCGGCGCGCTGATGTCCCGGCGGGACGGGTCGCTGGCCGCAGGCCTGCTCCGGATCGAGCTCCTGGCCTGCGGCGAGTCCCCGGCTCGCGTCGGCTACGCAGTGTGCCCAGCTGCGCATCGCGGCACCGTGGCCGTGGCCGTGGCCGTGCGTCCGGTCCGGGTGCCGCGCCCAGCCGGGCGGGACCTCGTGCGGACCTCCCTGCCTGCCAGCGCCCTCGGGCTTGGCTGCCTTGCCGGGCTTGGCTGCCTTGCCGGGCTTGGCGCCCTGAGCGGGCCTTGCTGGCTTCTCATGCTTGGTGGTCTTGCCGTGGCCGTCTTTTCGGGCCCAGGGCGGCGGGCCGGACCCTCGGTCGTCCTCATCGTCGGCGCGGTCGCTTTCGCCCATGACCAGCGTGCCATCCACGACAGACGACTCGTCGGCAGAGCCCAGGGCAACTGCGAAAGCGGGGATGCCGCCGATGGCTAGCACACCGAGGACGGCCGTGGCCGCCAGAGCGCCTCTCATGGACCCAGTGTGCACCCGTGCGGACCAGTCCGGAATAGCCCGTTCGGGGTGGAATCCGCGGCTTCGGCCTCGACTGCGGTCACGATGGGTCCATGTACGGTGACCGTCCCGAGCCACTCGAGGCAGCGCGCTCGTTCGTGGCGGAGCGGTTCCCCGAGGCGCGTGCTGCGTTCCTGGGCGGAAGCGTGATCAACGCGCATCGCACTCCGACCTCTGACCTGGACGTCGTGGTGCTGCTCGACCCGGCGCCAGGACGGGCGGCCCTCCCGGCGCCAGGACGGGCGGCCCTCCCGGCGCCGTACCGTGAGACCTTTGAGCACGAACGTTGGGTCGTCGAGGCGTTCGTGCACACGCGGGCGTCGCTCGACGACTACTGGCAGCGTGACACCGACCGTCGGGTCTGCTCCCTGCTGCGGATGTGCGCGGAGAGCATCGTTGTGGCCGACCCGGCCGGGGCGGCGGAGGAGATCCAGGAGGCAGCGTCCGAGCTCCTGGCCGGTGGGCCGCCGCCCCTGACCGAGGCAGAGCTCCGGGCGTGGCGTTACGGACTCACCGACCTGCTCGACGACATGGCAGGCTGCGAGGAGGAGGCGGAGCTCGCCTTCATCGCCGGTGCGGTGCTACGCGGCGTCGCCTCGCTGGCTCTTGCGGCAAACGGCCGCTGGAGTGGGAGCGGGAAGGCCCTGGCCCGTGAGCTCCGGAAGGCCGATCCCGAGCTCGCCGAGCGGCTGCTCAACGGGCACCGACACGTGGTCGTCTATGGCGACACTGCGGTGCTCCACCGGGCAGCTGTCGAGGTCTTGTTGCGCGTCGGCGGTCCGCTGCTCGACGGATACCGCGTCCAGGGATAGGCCTGCCCACCCGGTCAGTCGGCGGCTGGATAGCCTCGCCGCCATGACTGAGGTGCTGCTGGTGACCTGTGCTGACCATCCGAGGGGGGAGGTCGGCGGGGACCTCCTCGTCTCGGCTCTGTCCGAACGCGGCGTCGGCTCCCGTTGGGTGGTCTGGGACGATCCCGGCGTCGACTGGTCGGCCGCCGCGGTCGTGGCGGTGCGCAGCACCTGGGACTACGAGACACGACGTGAGGAGTTCCTGGCCTGGGCAACGTCGGTCGGTCCTGCGTTGCTCAACGGTGCCGAGGTCTTCGAGTGGAACACCGACAAGGCCTACCTGGTGGGTCTGGGCGCGACCGGGCTGCGGGTGGTGCCCACCGTGAGCGTCGAGGCGGCTGCCGGGCTGGGGCCGGCGGTCGCAGCGGTAGCCCCAGCGGTGGTGAAGCCGAGTGTGGGGGCGCAAGGCCGGGGGGTGGTGGGTGGTCTTCGACCGCGAGTCGGTGGCCCGCGGAGAGCCGGTGGGTCTCGACGAGTTCCGGCTCCCGGAGGGTCCGTGGGTGGTGCAGCCGCTGGTGGAGTCGGTGCGGACCGAGGGTGAGACATCCGTGTTCGTCCTCGGCGGACAGGTAGTCGCTCAGGTGCGAAGCGACCGGCCAGCGGGGGATCGCGCGAGATCCGGGTGCACGAGGAGTACGGCGGCGCCACGATGCGCGTCGAGATCACCGAGGAGGCGGCCGCGCTGGCCCGTGAGGTCCTGAAGGTGACCGAGTCGCTGCTCGGCGTACCCCTGCACTATGCCCGGGTCGATGTGATGCGGATGCCGGACGGTGCTCTCTCACTCAGCGAGCTGGAGGCGACCGAGCCGGGCTTCTACCTCGACGTGGTGCCCGAGGTCGCGGCTGCCTTCGCGGCGTTGGTCGCCTCGATGTTGGCCCCGAGCAGCTAAGTGGCCGGAGTAGCACGCGTTGTCGCGCACTGCTCCGGCCGAAACCCCGTCGCACCCACGAGGCGCCCTCAGCGTAGGACCGCTCCATTGAGCCGGTCAATGGCCCGATCTGCTCATCCCGCATGGCCTGGACAGCGCGGGTCCGAGGGCCGAACGTCGCCACCTGGACCGTCGGTCGATGCGAGCCGGAGTCGACAGGCGGAGCCAAGGCGTCGACGTCGCCTTGCACTCGACGAGGGCGAGTGCTAAGAATTGATTAGCACTCTCCTGGTGAGAGTGCCACCACAGCACTACCTCAACGGTTTCGGTAGATGAGGTTCCACAGCGCGGCAGGAAGGGTCTGCCGGATCAGCGGGAACCGTCCGTCGCGGGCATCGACCGGACCATCCATATCCACGCGTAAGGAATTCGCGGAGTATGCCGAAGCTTATTGCGTTCAACGAAGAGGCCCGTCGTGGCCTCGAGCGTGGCATGAACACCTTGGCGGATGCCGTCAAGGTCACGCTGGGTCCCAAGGGTCGCAACGTCGTCCTGGAGAAGAAATGGGGCGCCCCGACCATCACCAACGACGGTGTCTCCATCGCCAAGGAGATCGAGCTCGAGGACCCCTACGAGAAGATCGGCGCCGAGCTCGTCAAGGAGGTCGCCAAGAAGACCGACGACGTAGCCGGTGACGGCACGACCACCGCGACCGTCCTGGCTCAGGCGATGGTCCGCGAGGGTCTGCGCAACGTGGCCGCGGGTGCGAACCCGATGGCTCTCAAGCGCGGGATCGAGAAGGCAGTCGAGGCTGTCTCCGAGCGGCTCCTCGAGATGTCGAAGGACGTCGAGACCAAGGAGCAGATCGCCTCTGTTGCGGCCATCTCCGCCGGTGGCGACGCCACCGTCGGCGAGATCATCGCGGAGGCGATGGACAAGGTCGGCAAGGAAGGCGTCATCACCGTCGAGGAGTCGAACACCTTCGGGCTCGACCTCGAGCTGACCGAGGGCATGCGGTTCGACAAGGGCTACATCTCGGCCTACTTCGTCACCGACGCCGAGCGGATGGAGACGGTCCTCGATGACCCCTACATCCTGAGCGCCAACTCGAAGGTCTCCAGTGTCAAGGACCTGCTGCCGCTGCTCGAAAAGGTGATGCAGTCGGGCAAGCCGCTGCTGATCCTCTCCGAGGACGTCGACGGCGAGGCTCTGTCCACCCTGGTGGTCAACAAGATTCGCGGCACCTTCAAGTCCGTCGCGGTCAAGGCGCCGGGCTTCGGTGACCGGCGCAAGGCCATGCTGCAGGACATCGCGATCCTGACCGGTGGCCAGGTCATCTCCGAGGAGGTCGGCCTCAAGCTCGAGAGCACCGGCATCGAGCTCCTGGGGCAGGCCCGCAAGGTCGTCGTGACCAAGGACGAGACCACGATCGTCGAAGGTGCCGGGGACGGCGACCAGATCGCCGGGCGGGTCAACCAGATCCGCGCCGAGATCGAGAAGAGCGACTCCGACTACGACCGCGAGAAGCTGCAGGAGCGCTTGGCCAAGCTGGCCGGCGGAGTTGCGGTGATCAAGGTCGGCGCAGCCACCGAGGTCGAGCTCAAGGAGCGCAAGCACCGCATCGAGGATGCAGTTCGGGCAGCCAAGGCCTCCGTCGAGGAGGGCATCGTCGCCGGTGGTGGCGTCGCGCTCCTGCAGGCGGGTGCCAAGTCCTTCGAGAAGCTCGATCTCGACGAGGACGAGGCCACCGGCGCCAACATCATCAAGGTGGCGCTGGCTGCTCCGGTTCGTCAGATCGCGCTCAACGCCGGCCTCGAGGGTGGTGTGGTGGCCGAAAAGATCGCAGGACTGCCCGACGGGCACGGCCTCAACGCGGCCACCGGGGAGTACGGCGACATGCTCGCTGCCGGAATCCCGGACCCGACGAAGGTCGTTCGCTCTGCTCTGCAGAACGCTGCCTCCATCGCAGCCCTCTTCCTGACGACCGAGGTGGTCGTGGCCGACAAGCCGGAGAAGGCTCCAGCCATGGCTGGTGGCGGCGACGGCGGCATGGGCGGCATGGACTTCTGATCCACGCGCGACCCGCAGCGCAGCACAACGCACCAGTGGCACCAGGAAGGGCTCCGACTTCGGTCGGGGCCCTTCTTGCGTGCGCGTCTTGCTCGCTTCTCGACGGGGAGCGGCTGGCTTCTCGACGGGGAGGGGCTGGCTTCTCGAAGGGGAGGGGCTGGCTCCTCGACGGGGAGGGGCTGGCTTCTTGACGGGGAGGGGCTGGCTTCTCAACGGACGTTGTGGGGGCGGATCTGGACGCTGACCCGAGGACCGACCGGACGGGTGGACTTGAGGATTGCGTGCTCCCAGGTGCGCTGGCAGGAGCCACCCATCACGAGCAGGTCGCCGTGTCCGACCTGGAACGACAACGTCGCGCCCTCGGCTAGGCCGGGTCGCGGACGCAGTGAGAGCCGCCGCGCGTCGCCGAGGGACAGGATCGCGACCATGGTGTCCTGCCGACGGAGCCCGTCCGGCTGACCTTGTCTTCCCCGCCGACCGACCCTGTCGCCGTGCCAGGCCACGCTGTCGCGGCCATCGCGGTAGTAGCAGAGGCCGGCGGTCGTGAACGGCTCGCCGAGCTCGCCGACGTAGTGGTCAGTGAGCACGTCCCGGGCCTCGGCCAGTGCAGGGTCGGGGAGGGCGTCGCGCCCACCGTAGAACCGGGTCAGCCGGGGTACGTCGACGACCCGGTCGTACATCGTACGCCGCTCGGCTCGCCACGGCACGTCGCGGACCAGCCGGACGAACAGGTCGTCGGCGCCGGTGACCCAGGCCGGCCGGATGTCGACCCAGGCACCGCCCGACAGCAGGTGACGGCGTACCTCCCCGGTCAGATTGCCGAACCGGACGGTCTCGGCGGTCCTTGCGTCGCCGGCTGCGACCGGAGCATCGAGGGTGTCGAACAGGGAGGGCTGGAAGTCCACGCTCATAGTGCGGAGCGTACACCGGTTCGAACAGGTGTTCTAGCGTCCGGTCAGGAGTCCCCGGGTCGGACCAGCAGGCGGTCAGGGTAGGACCAGGGGCCAACCAGGGGTGGATGGGTCCATAATCCGGTGTCGGGAAGCGCGCGGAACTCCTAGGTTTGTCCCTACGTAGAAGCGGCGAGCTGCATGCCTCGACCGGCTCCGGACACATCTGAAAGGCAGACCCGTTGTGAGCGAGCAGACGACACCGACGGCGGTGCGGACAGCGGCCGCTCGCGTCGCGCACCTGAGCAAGACCTACGGCAGCGGACTCGCCGAGGTGCGAGCCCTCGACGACGTCACCCTGGAGCTCTACCGCGGGGAGTTCACCGCAGTCATGGGGCCCTCCGGGTCGGGCAAGTCCACGCTGATGCACTGTTGCGCCGCCCTCGACTCGGCGACCAGTGGGTCGGTCTTCGTCGGGGACACCGACCTGTCCGGGCTCAAGGACAAGGAGCTGACCCGGCTCCGTCGCGACGAGATCGGTTTCGTCTTCCAGTCCTTCAACCTGGTGCCGACGCTCAACGCGGAGGAGAACATCCTGTTGCCCTTGTCGATCGCCGGACGCAAGCCCGACCCGGACTGGTATTCCATCGTCATCGAGACCGTCACGCTCGGAGACCGCCTCGGCCACCGGCCGAACCAGCTCTCCGGGGGCCAGCAACAGCGGGTCGCCGTGGCACGAGCCATGGTCAGCCGACCCTCCATCGTCTTCGCCGACGAGCCGACCGGAAACCTGGACTCACGCTCCGGCGCCGAGGTGCTCTCCTTGTTGCGTCGTTCGGTCGACGAGTTCAGCCAGACCGTCGTGATGGTCACCCACGACCCGGTCGCGGCGGCGTTCACCGACCGCGTGATCTTCCTGGCAGACGGCAAGGTCGTGGACGAGATGCGCCGGCCCACCCGTGACGCGGTCCTGGAGCTGATGACGCGCATGGACGCACGGCAGCTCGATGCTGTGCAGGCCCGCGGGACGGATCACGGCTGATGTTCACCGCTGCGTGGAAGAGCCTGCTGGGGCGCAAGCTGCGCCTGCTGATGAGCACGTTCGCGATCGTGCTGGGTGTCGCGTTCGTGGCCGGCTCGATGATCTTCACCGACACCCTCGCCCGCTCCTTCGACGCGATCTTCGCCTCGTCGGTCGGTGACGTCGTCGTACGCCCGGTGGGCGGAACCGCCAATGACGGGTCGCCGACCACGAAGACGATGTCGGCCGCGGTCGTGGCGGACCTCGCGGGTGTCGAGGGTGCCGCGCGGGCCGACGGCAACGTCACGTCCTTCGGGGTCTTCGTCGTCGGGGCGAACGGGAAGGTGATCGGGGGACAGGGCGCGCCGGGCATCGGCCTGAACTGGACCGACGCCCCTGCCGCAAACGGCCTGGAGGGTCTCACCATCACCGATGGCGACATCCCCGGCGGGACCGACGAGGTGGTCCTCGACGCGGGCACCGCGGAGCGTGCCGGCTACGAGCTCGGCGACACCGTGCAGCTGGTCACCTCGGGCACCCAGCCGGTCCTGCGACCGACCCTGGTCGGCGTGGCCACGTTCGGCGAGGGCGGGTCCACGAACGGCGCGACCCTGACGATCTTCGACACCGCCACCTCCCAGGACCTCTTCACCGAGGGCGAGGACGTCTACAACGACGCTTGGGTGACATCCGACGGTTTGAGCCAGGCGGAGCTGCGGGACAACGTCGCAGCGAGCCTGCCCGAGGGCTACGAGGCCATCACCGGTGACCAGGCCGCTGATGACGCAGCGAGCGACCTGGTCCAGGCGATCTCGTTCATCAGCACGTTCCTGCTCATCTTCGCCGGGATCTCCCTGGTGGTGGGCAGCTTCCTGATCGTCAACACCTTCTCGATCCTGGTCGCGCAGCGCAGCCGCGAGCTGGCGCTGCTGCGGGCGCTCGGTGCCTCGCGCCGTCAGGTGACCCGTTCGGTGCTGTTCGAGGCCGTGGTGCTGGGCCTGGTCGGCTCGACGATCGGCCTCGGTCTCGGCGTGCTGCTCGCGATGGGCATCCGGGCGCTGTTCGCGGCGTTCGGTCTCGATCTGTCAGGCACGTCGCTGGTCTTCGCCCCGCGGACGGTCCTGGCAGCGTACGTCGTCGGAGTGGTCGTCACAGTCGCGGCGGCGTACATCCCTGCCCGGCGGTCCGCGAAGATCCCGCCCGTCGCCGCGCTGCGTGACGACGTGGCGATGCCGGAGTCGTCGCTGCGCCGACGGCTGCTGGCCGGGGTGGCGCTGATCGTCATCGGTGCCGCGACGATGCTCGGCGGGCTCTACGCAGACGTCCCGCGGCCGGGATGGTGGGTCGGCGGCGGCATTCTCGCGGTGCTCCTCGGCGTCGCTGCTGCCGCCCCGGTGATCAGCAAGCCGGTGGTTGCGGCCGGCGCGGTGCTCTACCGGAGGGCCTACGGCACGGTTGGCAACCTCGCCGGTCAGAACGCGCTGCGCAACCCACGACGTACGGCGGCCACTGCCTCTGCACTGATGATCGGACTCGCCCTAGTGACCACCATGTCGATCCTTGGCTCGTCGGCGAAGGCCAGCGTCGACGCGTCAGTGGCGAAGACGTTCTCCGGCGACCTCGTGGTCTCCAACGTGATCGGCGTGCCGTTCTCGCCTGCCATCGCGGACCGGATCGAGGAGACCGACGGCGTCATGGCCGTGAGCCGGCTGCGTTATGCGAACGCATCCTTCGACGAGAACGGACAGTCCCTGATGGGGATCCAGCCCGAGACGCTCGGGGAGGTGTCCAACGTGCCGATGCTCGAGGGCAGCGTGAGCGACCTTCGGGATGGCACGATGCTGATCGGCGAATCGGTCGCCGAGGAAGACGGACTGTCCATCGGGGACGACGTGGAGATGACCTTCCCCGGCGGCAAGGAGAACCTGGAGGTCGTGGGCATCTACGAGGCCGACAACCAGGTGCTGTTCTTCCCCTACACGACGACGATCCAGACGCTGGAGGACGCCGGTTTCCAGGCCGCGGACAACTATCTGTTGATCGGTGTCGAGGACGGGGCCGACGCCGCCACAGTGCAGACCACGATCGAGGGACAGACCGTCGACCTGCCGACGGTGACCGTGAAAGACCAAGCTGGTTATGCCGAGGAGCAGCGCGCGCCGATCGACCAGCTGCTCATCATCATCTATGCGCTGCTGGGCCTCGCGCTCATCATCGCGATCCTCGGCATCGTGAACACCCTGGCCCTGTCGGTGATCGAACGAACCCGTGAGGTAGGCCTGCTCCGGGCCGTCGGCCTCAGCCGCCGCCAGCTGCGTCGGATGATCCGGCTCGAAGCGGTCGTTATCGCCATCCTCGGCGCGGTCCTCGGGGTCGGCATGGGCCTGGTGTTCGGCATCGCGCTGATGACGTCGCTGGCCGACGAGGGCCTGGAGGTGCTCGTGGTCCCGGGTTGGCAGCTCTTCGGGTACGTCGTCGCCGCCGCCCTGGTCGGTGTCCTCGCCGCGGTGTTCCCGGCTCGACGGGCGGCCCGCCTCGACGTCCTGACGGCGATCGCCACGGAGTAGTCACGCCGCTAAGGTGGGCGGGACGAGGCCGAGGAGGTGCGATGGTCGACGTGGTGGCCCCGGACCGACCTCCACCGATCGTGCGCAAGCATGTGCAGGTCAGGGAGTACGTCCGGGAACTGGTCCGGGATGGCGAACCGGGCAGTCCGGCTCCGTCCGAGCGCGAGCTCGTGCAGCACTTCGGAGTCGCTCGGATGACCGTCCGGCAGGCTCTCGACGCGCTCGTCTCCGAAGGTCTGCTCGAGCGCATCCCCGGCCGGGGGACCTTCGTCGCTCACGCCAGGGTCGACGTACAGCTGCAGTTGTCGAGTTTCTCCGAGGAGATGGGCCGCCGCGGGCTGGCTCCCTCGTCGCGCACCCTCCTGGCGCGGATGGAGGCCGCCGGTCCCGGGGTGGCGCGGGCCCTTGAGATCCAGGAGGGCGACAAGGTCCTGCACTGGCAACGTCTCCGACTCGCCGACGAGAGCCCGATGGCGATCGAGGACGCCTACCTCGCGGACAGCACCGTCCCGGGATTCCTCGAGCAGCCGCTGCCCGAGAGCCTGTACGCCGACCTGCAGCGGCGTGGCACGCTGCCGAGCTGTGGCGAGGACTCCGTCGACGCCTCTGCCGCGACGCCGGAGGAGGCCGAGCTGCTCGACGTCGCCGAAGGTGCGTCCGTGCTGCGGATCGCCCGACGGTCGTTCGCCGGCAAGATGGCCATCGAGGTGTCCCGCTCGACCTTCCGTGCCGACCGCTACACGCTGTGGGTCCCCCGGTCCCGACCGAACGAGCCGGTGGCCCGGCGGAGATGACCACGGACCCTGCGGGCGAAGAACCGACCGGTGTCCTCGACGGCCACAATGACCTGCCCTGGGCGCTGCGCGAGCTCTGCGGCTACGACCTCGATGCCGTGTCGCTGGCCGCCGGTGAGCCTCGGGTCCAGACCGACCTCGTGCGGCTGCGCACCGGCGGAGTGACCGGCCAGTTCTGGTCGGTGTACGTGCCGTGCTCCCTCTCCGGCGAGTCCGCCGTGCAGGCGACGTACGAGCAGATCGACTTCGTGCGCCGACTCGCCGCTACCTACCCTGGGACGCTGGCGTTGTGCCGGACGTCCGCGGAGGTCGAGGCTGCGGTCTCCGCGGGCCGAGTCGCCTCGCTGATCGGCCTGGAGGGCGGCCACTCGATCGACTCCTCCCTCGACGTGCTCCGATCGATGCACGAACGCGGCGCCCGCTACATGACGCTGACGCACAACGAGAACGTTCCCTGGGCCGACTCCGCGACCGACGTCCCGGCGCTCGGCGGGCTGTCCGATCTCGGTCGCGATGTGGTCCGGGAGATGAACCGGATCGGCATGTTCGTCGACCTCTCCCACGTCGCCGACACCGTGATGCGCGACGCCCTGGACGTGTCCGGGGCCCCGGTGATCTTCAGTCACAGCTCGGCACGCGCGTTGGCAGCGCATCCGCGCAACGTGCCGGACGACGTGCTGGCGAGGCTGCCCGGCAACGGAGGTGTGTGCATGGTCAGCTTCGTCTCCATCTTCGTCAGCCCGAGGTGGGTCGAGTGGTACTTCGAGGCCCTGGAGGTGGCGGCGTCCCGAGGGCTGGATCCTCGGCGGCTCGACGAGGTCGACGCGGTGCTGCGCGAACGGTCGCACCTCGCTCCTCCGGCGCCCACCGTCGGCGATGTGGCCGATCATGTCGAGCACGTGCGCGAGGTCGCCGGGCTCGGCCATGTCGGGATCGGCGGCGACTACGACGGCGCCTCGGACTTCCCGGTCGGGATGGAAGACGTGTCGGGCTACCCGCTGTTGTTCGAGCAGCTGCGGCGTCGGGGATGGTCCTCGAGAGATCTGGCCCAGCTCGGGTCCGGCAACGTGCTGCGGGCCATGCGAGACATGGAGGAGGCCGCCCAGTGACCGCCCGCGTGGGTGGTCCATTGCCTGGGTCCGGGTTCGGGGAGAATCTCCAGCAGCCTGTGCCGGGGATGCTCCCCGAACACACTTCAAGGCCATCCGTCGCGTGGCCAAGGCTTCGAGCGACGACCCGGTGAGCGGCTCAGTCACGGGCCCGGTGGCAGGCGTCCTGCTGGCGGCCGGCGCCGGCCGCCGAATGGGCTTTCCGAAGTCGCAACTGCGCAACAGCGACGGGGTGTCCTATCTCGACCGGGCGGTCGGCGTCCTCCTCGACGGGGGGTGCGCCACCGTGACGGTGGTGATCGGAGCGTCCGCGGACGTCGCGGTTGACTTGCTCGACGAGGCGGGATGGTCCGCGGACCACCGGGTCTCGGTCGTCGTTGCGACCGACTGGGACGAGGGGATGGGCGCCTCGCTACGGCATGGGCTCACCGCTCTTTCGGAGGCTTACCTCGAGCCCGATGCGGCCGTGGTGACCTTGGTGGACCTGCCCGATGTCACCGTCGAAGTGGTGGCCCGGCTGCTCGACGGTCCGGTCGGCCCGGACGCCTTGGCCCGGGCGTCGTACCGTGGGGAGGCTGGGCACCCAGTCGTGCTCGGCCGCGAGCACTGGGCTGGAGTCGTCGACGTCGCCGCCGACGATCTGGGGGCCCGTGAGTACCTCGCGAGCCGACCGGTCCGGCTCGTCGAGTGCGCCGACCTC
Source organism: Nocardioides sp. (assembly GCA_051001655.1). Classification (GTDB taxonomy): domain Bacteria; phylum Actinomycetota; class Actinomycetes; order Propionibacteriales; family Nocardioidaceae; genus Nocardioides_B. Next base: position 21,525 of record JBPCND010000001.1, read on the forward strand.
GCCACCGGTCGCGACGTCGACCACCCCAGCGACCTCCCCTGATCCGTCGAGTCGGCGCGTCCGCACGCCGAATTCCCGTCGAGTCGGCGCGAGTGCACTCTGACAGGGGGATCAACGACGGCAACGGAGGTAGAACCGCCGTCGCGTGAAGGTCAGGTCACGTCCCGACCGATGCAGGTCAACGAGCTGCGTGGCGTAGCGGTCGACTGTGAAGTCCCGCGGGACCTCCCATGGCACGAACGCGACGTAGCGGACGAGGGCCGCGACGTCGGCAAAGCGAGTCTTGCCGGTCCACTCCTCGGCTGCCTCGATGACCAGGCCCACCGACTCCGCCTCGCCCCGCAGGTGCGCGAGCGTGATGTGCGGATGTGCGGATGTGCCGCCGAAGATCGCCTGGGTCTCGGCGAAGTCGCGGCCGTCGACCTGCTGGGTGAGGAACCGGCCGTCATGGCTCAACACCCGGCGGACCTCGGCGGCGTCGTAGGCCTCATGTCGGTTCAACACCACATCGAACCGACCGTCCTGGAAGGGCATCGCGATGTCCTTCTCGGCGTCGTAGGCAACGACCTGGATGCCATGCGCTGACAGGTTGTCGCCCGCCACAGTCAGGTTGGGCGGCCATCCCTCCGTGGCCACGGTGTCCTCGGGCAGGGCAGAGGACAGGGCGATGAGGACTTCCCCGCCGCCGGTACCCATGTCCAGTGCAGATGTGGCTCCGTGCAGGGCGGCTCGCGCAAGCGCGGGGTAGGACCAAGGTGGGTCGGAGGACTCCATCCGATCCGCCAGCTCGGAGAAATCCCAGCCATGTACTGGGCGCTCGTGCTCGGTCCGCCAGGCTGACAACAGCTGCTCGGTCACGGTCCACTCAAGCATGCGGCGTGCGGACGCGCCGACTCGGCTGGGTTTCGGCGTGCGGACGCGCCGACTCGGCGGGGTGGGGGTACGCGCGGCGTGGGTATGGTCGCGACATGTCCCAGTCCCTAGCGCAGAGCGACTCCTGGTCGCTGGGGTCGATCGAGGACCTGGCCCGGCGGCTCGGCGGGACGGGCTACCTCACCGACGGGTCGCTCGCGACCATCGTCTGGCTCGCCCTGCGGATGCAGCGGCCGCTGTTGCTCGAGGGCGAGCCGGACACCGGCAAGACCGCTCTCGCCGAGGCTGTCGCCGCCGCGATGGACGTGCCGCTGATCAGGTTGCAGTGCTACGAAGGCATCGACGCCACGCAGGCTCTCTACGACTGGGACTTCCCGCGCCAGATCCTGCACCTACGGGCTCTCGAGGCGGCCGGCACGGTCGGAGACGTCGAGCAGGCCGAGCAGTCGCTCTTCGACGAGCGGTTCCTGCTGGCCCGACCGGTCCTCCAGGCTCTCCGACAGGCTCCCGCGGTCCTGCTCGTCGACGAGGTGGACCGGGCCGACGACGAGTTCGAGGCCTTCCTGCTCGAGGTGCTCTCGACGTACCAGGTGACCATCCCCGAGCTCGGCACCGTCACCGCGGCGACCCCGCCGTTCGTCGTCCTCACGAGCAACCGGACCCGCGAGATCCACGATGCGCTGAAACGCCGCTGCCTCTACCACTGGGTCGAGCACCCCGGTCTCGATCGCGAGGTCGAGATCGTCCGCACACGCGCCCCCGAGGTGTCCGAGGCGTTGGCCCGGCAGGTGGTCGGCCTGGTGCAAAGGCTGCGTGACGACGGCGCCCTGCTCAAACCACCGGGGGTCGCCGAGACCCTCGACTGGGCGCGGGCGCTGCACAGCCTCGGCACGCGGGACCTCGACGTCGCGTCGGCGTCGGCGACGCTCGGGGCCGTCGTGAAGTACCGCGAGGACGCGCAGCGCGTGCGGCAGGCCCTCGACCGGATGCTCACCTCGTGACGGGTGCCTGGTGACCGCCACGGGACTACGGCACGATCCGGACGAGCTGCTGCTCGGGTTCGCCCGGGCACTCCGGGCCGCCGGTCTGAACGTCACCGTGGACCGGGCCCAGTCCTTCCTCGGCGCGGCAGCGCTCGTCGGCGTGGACGACCAGCGGGCGACCTACTGGTCCGGTCGGGCGACGCTCTGCTCGGGTCCTGACGACCTCGACCGTTACGACCAGGTGTTCACGGCCTGGTTCCTCAGCGGGGATGTTCCGGTCGACCGGACCCGTCCACCCGACCGGCCGCAGGTCAGCGTGGCGGCGCTCGACGAGGCAGCCCCCGATGACATCTCCGACGGCGACGAGGACCCGCTCCGAGCGATGGCCAGCGAAGCGGAGGTGCTTCGCCACCGCGACATCGCCGAGATGAGCCCGTCGGAGAAGGCCCGGCTGGCTGAGCTGTTCGAAGCCCTCCGACCGTGTACGCCGATGCGGCGGGCGCGCCGCCGCGAGCCGTGGCACCGTGGCGAGGTCGACGCCGACCAGACGATGCGCCGGATGCTCTCGCGGATGGGGGAGCCGGCCGAGATCGCGTGGCGCAGGCAGAGGCGACGTCCACGCCGGGTGGTGCTGCTGCTCGACGTGTCGGGTTCCATGAGCCCCTACGCCGACTCGCTGCTCCGGCTGGCGCACCGCTTCAGCGCCGCCGCGCGGACCCAGGGTGCCCGCGGCCGGGTCGAGTCCTTCACGGTCGGCACCCGGCTGACCCGCATCACGGGTGCGATGACCGTGCGGGACCCCGAGCGGGCGATCATTGCCGCCGGCCAGGCTGTGCCCGACTGGTCCGGGGGGACCCGGCTCGGGGAGACCCTGCAGGTCTTCCTGGAGCGGTGGGGCCAGCGCGGGATGGCCCGCGGAGCGGTGGTGGTCGTCTTCAGTGACGGTTGGGAGCGCGGAGACACCCGCCAGCTCGGCGAGGCGATGCGCAGGCTGCACTCCCTGGCCCATCAGGTGGTCTGGGTGAACCCCCACGTCGGTAAGGCCGGCTACCAGCCGGTGCAGCAGGGAATCGTCGCGGCCCTCACCCACGTTGACCACCTCGTGGCCGGTCACTCGATGGCCACGTTCGAGGAGCTGATCGAGGTGGTGGCACATGCGTGAGGTACTGCCTGAGCTGATGCGCTGGTGGAACGCCGGCGAGACCGTCGGCGTGGGGACGGTCGTCGCCACTTTCCGCTCCGCGCCCCGCCCGCCCGGTGCATCCATGCTGGTCGGCCCCTCCGGCGAGGCGGTCGGCTCCGTGTCCGGTGGCTGCGTCGAGGGAGCCGTCTACGAGCTCGGCCAGTCGGTGGTCGCCGAGGGCGTCCCGGTTCTCCATCGGTACGGCGTCAGCGATGACGACGCCCTCGCCGTAGGCCTCACCTGCGGGGGGATCCTGGACGTCTTCGTCGAGAAGGTCGACCGCGGGACCTTTCCTGAGCTGGGGGAGGTTGCGGCCGACATCGGGGCCGGTCGACCGGTCGCCGTGGCCCCCGTCGTGGACCATCCGGATCCGAGCCGGCTCGGCCGCCGAATCGTCGTGCGTCCCGAAGACCCGGACCGCAACCGGCCGTCCGGGCCTCCGGTCGTGCAGGGCAGCCTCGGCAGCGACCGGGCCGATGCGGCCGTCGTGGACGACGTCCGCGGCCTGCTGGCGGCCGGTCATCACCAGACCCTCACCTACGGCCCCGAGGGTGAGCGGCGCGGCGAGGGCATGCGCGTCTTCGTGTGGGCGTTCGCGCCGCCCCCGCGGATGCTCGTGTTCGGTGCCATCGACTTCGCGGCCGCCGTCGCCCGGATGGGCGGCTTCCTCGGCTACCACGTGACCGTCTGCGACGCGCGGCCGGTCTTCGCCACGAACTCCCGGTTCCCCGCGGCGGACGAGGTCGTCGTCTCGTGGCCGCACAAGTACCTCCGGGCCGAGGCGGATGCGGGCCGGGTGGACCGGCGGACCGCCCTCTGTGTCCTGACCCATGACCCGAAGTTCGACGTTCCGCTGCTCGAGGTCGCCCTGCGTCTGCCCGAGGTCGGGTACGTCGGAGCGATGGGCTCACGGCGCACCCATGAGGACCGGATGAAGCGGCTCGTCGAGGCCGGGCTCACCGGCGAGGAGCTGTCACGGCTCTCCTCACCCATCGGTCTGGACCTCGGCGCCCGGACACCCGAGGAGACGGCGGTGAGCATCGCGGCGGAGATCGTCGCCCTCCAGTGGGGCGGTCACGGACGACGACTCTCGGCGCTCGAGGACCGCATCCACCACTGAGCGCGGCGCGACCAACAGGGCACGTACCGGTGGTTGCCGCGCTCGGCTACGGTGGCCGCACGAGGCAGGAGCACCATG
>JBPCND010000002.1:0-3109 GCA_051001655.1 Nocardioides sp.
TCGAGCAGGGCGGCCGTCGTGACGACGTGGCTCTCGAGCTCGTCGGGCAGGTTTGCCTCTCCGGGGTTGCCGGCCAGGTGGACGACGGCCTCAAGGCCGACGCCACGGGTCTCCGAGCCGAAGACCGCCTCGACCGCGTCGGCGTCGGCACAGTCGACGGTGTGCCACGAGCCGGTGAAGCCGTCGGGGGGCGCGACCAGGTCGAGGCCGACGATCTCGTGGCCGCGGTCGACCAGGCCGGTGGTCAGGACGGTGCCGATGCTGCCCGCGGCACCGGTGAGCATGATGCGCATGTCAGATCCTCGGGACGATCGCGCCGAGGAGCTCGCCCATCCGGGTGGCTGCCGCACGGCCGGTCTGGAGGACCTCCTCGTGGTTGAGTGGTTCGCCGGTGATCCCGGCGGCAAGGTTGGTCACCAGGGAGATCCCCAGCACCTCCATGCCCGCCTCGCGGGCGGCGATCGCCTCCAGCACCGTGGACATCCCGACCAGGTCCCCACCGATGGCGCGGACCATCCGGATCTCGGCGGGAGTCTCGTAGTGCGGGCCGGGGAACTGGACGTAGACCCCCTCGTCGAGAGACGGGTCGACCTCACGGCACAGGGCCCGCAGCCGGCTGCTGTAGAGGTCGGTGAGGTCGACGAAGCCGGCCCCCTCGATCGGCGAGGTCGCCGTCAGGTTGAGGTGGTCACTGATGAGCACGGGCGTGCCTGGCTGCCAGGAGTCCCGAAGGCCACCGCACCCGTTGGTCAGGACGGCGACCTCGCAGCCCGCCGCGGCCGCCGTACGAACACCGTGGGCGACGGCTCGCACGCCGTGGCCCTCGTAGAGGTGCGACCGGCCGAGGAACACCAGCAGGTTCTTCTCGCCGGACCGGACGGAGCGGATCCGACCGGCGTGGCCTGCGACAGCTGGCGGCGCGAAGCCGGGAAGGTCGGTGGTGCTGAGCTCCGCAGTAGCCTCACCGAGCGCGTCGACCGCCGGCAGCCACCCGGAACCGATGACCAGGGCGACGTCGTGCATCTGGACGCCGGTCAGCTCGCGCAGTGCGTCGGCTGCCTGCCGGGCCTCCTGGGCGTGAGTCGTGTCGGTGCTCACGCTTGGCAGCGTAGTCGCGCGCAAGCTCAGTGGCCCAACGACCGGCAGGGACGCGAACGGAGTGCGGCGAGGTAGTCATCCGGCGCGTCCGCTGACTGGGCAGCCTCGGCCAGGATGCCGAGGTACATCGCCGAAGGCAGCCCGCCCTCGTAGGCATCAAGCACGTAGGTCCAGGCTGACTGCTCACCCACCAGCGTCGTCACCGGGACCCGCACCTTGCGGTAGAGGCCGGAGTCGGCGCTCTCCCAGGAGTCGAGCCGGTCGGCGTCCTGGTCCGTCACGTCGTAGATCGCGACGAAGACCTGCTCGAGCGGGTCCTCCACCAAGGTCGCCAGCGCGCCGTCCCAGCCGAGATCTTCTCCCCCGAAGGTCAGCCGCCAGCCGAGCAGCCACCCGGTCGTTCGCAACGGTGAGTGCGGGCAGCGCTCTCCCATCCGGCGAGGGTCCATGTTGGACCCGTAGGCGGCGTACAGGGGCACGGGGAGGAGCGTAGTGCCCGCGCTGCAACAATGGGCACCGTGAATCGCGTGGTGGTGATCGGCGGCGGACCGGGTGGTTACGAGGCAGCGCTGGTTGCGGCGCAGCTGGGCGCGGACGTCACGGTCGTCGACTCCGACGGGCTCGGCGGTTCCGCGGTCGTCACCGACTGCGTGCCGAGCAAGACCCTCATCGCGACGGCCGAGCTGATGGCCGACATGGAGGAGTCCGACGAGCTCGGGCTCACCATCGGCGCCCCCGGTCCCGAGGACGACGAGCTGGGGGTGGATCTGGCCAAGGTCAACGCCCGGGTCAAGCACCTCGCGCAGGCACAGTCCGCCGACATCGAGGGGCGGCTGACCCGTGACGGCATCCGGGTGGTCGCGGGTCGAGGTCGCCTCGACGGACCGCACCGTGTGGTGGCGACGCTGCCGGACGGCTCCGAGGAGACGCTCGAGGGCGACGCCGTACTCCTGGCAACCGGCGCCGCTCCCCGCACGCTCGAGAGTGCGCAACCCGATGGCGAGCGGATCCTCACCTGGGAACAGGTCTACGACCTCGACGAGGTGCCGCAGAGGCTGATCGTGGTCGGCTCCGGAGTCACCGGTGCGGAGTTCGCCTCGGCGTACAACGCTCTCGGGGTCGAGGTCACCCTGGTGTCCAGCCGCGACCGGGTGCTTCCGGGCGAGGACGCCGACGCCGCCGGAGTGATCGAGGAGGTCTTCAAACGGCGTGGGATGACCGTGCTGGCGAAGTCACGGATGGAGTCGGTGACCCGGTCGGGGGACGGTGTCACCGTGACACTCACCGACGGCCGGGCCGTCGAGGGGTCGCACTGCCTGCTGGCGCTCGGCTCGGTCCCCAAGACCTCCGACCTGGGGCTCGACGAGTCTGGGGTTCGCCTCGACGACGGCGGCTTCGTCGAGGTCGACCGGGTCTCACGGACGTCGGCCAGGGGGGTGTACGCCGCCGGCGACTGCACCGGGGTCCTCATGCTGGCCTCCGTGGCCGCCATGCAGGGCCGGATCGCGATGTGGCACTTCCTCGGTGACGCCGTGTCACCGCTCGACCTCAAGACCGTGTCGTCCAACGTGTTCACCGCGCCCGAGATCGCCACGGTCGGCTGGAGCCAAAACGCCGTGGACGCGGGGGAGATCGAGGCCGAGACGGTGATGCTGGCGTTGTCGGGCAACGCCCGGGCCAAGATGCAGGGGGTCCGGGACGGGTTCGTGAAGCTCTTCGCGCGACCCGGGACCGGAATCATCGTCGGCGGCGTAGTGGTCGGGCCGCGGGCCAGCGAGCTGATCCATCCGGTGTCGATCGCGGTGTCGCAGAGCCTGACCGCCGACCAGATGGCACACGCGTTCACGGTCTATCCGTCGATGAGCGGCTCCATCGCGGAGGCCGCGCGGCGACTGCACCGCGTCAAGGCCTGAACGGGCTGGCGTCGCGGGCCCGGCGGCTAGCGGGGCGGCCCCCCGCAACCCACGCCGGGGACGAACCCAGCCAAACCAAGAGTTGGACCCCATTCCTT
>JBPCND010000003.1:0-8813 GCA_051001655.1 Nocardioides sp.
TTCTTCGTCTTCGACTTCCACGCTGCCGACGACCCCGGTGACGGTCAGCGGTGGTCCACCTGGCTCGGTGTCGAGCCGCTGAGCCGTGGCCCCGAGCCGCGCCCCGACTGGGTGGTGACGTCCCAGGCCGCGGTCGACACCGAGCTCGGCGTGCTCAAGACCGGCAAGGAGGCCGACGTCTTCCTGGTGGAACGCGCCGTCCCGGGCGACCCAGGCCAGAGCAGTGTCCTGGCGGCCAAGAGGTATCGCGGCGAAGAGCATCGCAGCTTCCACCGCAGCACGGCCTACACCGAAGGCAGACGCACACGGAACTCCCGCAACGGCCGCGCGTTGGCCAAGAAGTCCGCACACGGTCGCGCCGTCGCAGCCGGCCAGTGGGCCTGGGCGGAGTGGGAGGCACTGAAGCGGTTCTGGCTGGCCGGCGTACCGGTCCCCTACCCGGTGCAGATCGACGGCACCGAGATCCTGATGGAGTTCGTGGACGTCAACGGGGAGGCTGCTCCCCGCCTCGCGCAGACCCGGCCGGACCTGTTGCTCCTGCGCTCCTACTTCGACCAGGTGCGTGAAGCCATGCTCGAGCTCGCACGGCATGGGGTGGCACACGGCGATCTGTCGCCGTACAACATTCTGACTGCCGAGGATCGGTTGGTGATCATCGACCTGCCGCAAGCAGTCGATGTGGTGGCCAACCCGGCGGGGATGGAGTTCCTGATGCGGGACTGCCACAACGTCTGCTCCTGGTTCCAGGCCCGGGGGCTGGACTCCCCGGTGGCCGACGAGCACGCCCTCTTCGGCGACCTACTGGCGGCCGCATTTTGACTCTCCGGCCTCCGACGGATGCCCGAACGTGGGCTCAGTCGGAGGCGAGGACGACGGTGGCTTGATCCGGTGAGTCGACGAGGTGGAGCGAGCCGGCCATCGTGCGGTCCCTGGCCAGCGCCTGCAACAGCGGCCACGCTGGCAGCTCTCGCGTCCAGTGCTCGACACCGATGAGCACCATCGGGGCGACCATTGCCCCGTCCGCGTAGTAGTTTTCGCACGCGTCCTGGAAGATCTCCTGCACCGTCCCCGCTCGTCCCGGCAGGAACGCGATCCCGGCCGTGCACCTGTGCAGGAGGACATCCTCCCGGATCGCGTTCTTGAAGTACTTCGCGATCCGTGTGGCCATCGGGTTCGGCGGCTCATGACCGTAGAACCAGGTCGGGACGCCAAGCGAGTCAACACCGTCCGGCCAGCGTTCGAGGACATCGAACGCCGCCATCGCCCATGTGCTCACTGAGGGGTGGTACGCCGGATGCTCGGCCAGCATCTGCATCGCCTCGTCCAGGACCGAATCATGGTGTGCGCTGAGGTAGGCACCGAGGTTGGCGGCTTCCATCGCCCCGGGACCCCCTCCGGTCGCGACGACGAGCCCCGACCGGGCCAGCGAGCGCCCGAGCCGTGCTGCGTCGAGGTAGGCGGGAGTGCCCCGCTCGAGGGCATGGCCGCCCATCACCCCGACGACGCGTCGACCGGGTGCGAACTCCTCGAGTGCGTCGTCGATGGCGTGGTCGTGCAGCGCCTGTCCCAGCGTGTTCGTCAGCTCCGGCTGACCGCTCGCCCAGGCGTGGACCCGAGCGTCGAGCGTTCCCGAGTAGCCCTGGCCCAGACCGTCGTAGAGCTCGGCGGGTGTGTAAAGCGACGATCGATAGGGGTCGAAGGGGACCTCCGGAAGCTGAGGGAAGACCAGTGCGCCACGGCGCCTGAGCAGCTCGTCGACCTCCTCGTCGAGGTCACATCCGAGGAACAACGATCCGTGGACGTCGAGGTGACGGAGCTGCTCGCCGCGGGCGCTCAGATCCACTGCCTGCACCCGCCAGTGCCGGATCGACGTCACCCCCTGGGCCAGGAGCGCGTCGAACTCGCCCAGGGTCTCGACTTCGATGCTCATGCGATGCCGGGTCACCACGGCAACCTAACCGATGGCTGCCGTGGCTCAGCGGGACCTGCGCGTCGTCTCACGGACCTCGCGACCGAACGCGACCAGTCGGAAGGCCGGGTCGGCATCGGTCGCCGACCCCCACCGGCTGCGCCCACTGAACCGGGACTCCCCGGCCAGTGTCAGGCCGAGCCGGCCGGCTGCGCGCACGAGCCGGTCACGGTCATCGGCGTCGCTGAGTGGTGGTCTGCCATGAGCCTGGAGCTTGTCCACGGTGGTGACGAAGTGCCCCCCGGGGCGTAGCACCCGCTCGGCCTCGGAAAGCACCAGGTCGGCGGTGTTGGTAGACACCAGGTGCAGCAGCCAGATCGCCGTGACGAGCTCGACCGAGGAGTCTGCGACCGGCAGCCGCCCGGCATCAGCCGCGACCACTCGGCCGGGCATCCGGTGCCGGGCCAGTCCGAGCATGCCGAGGGAGCCGTCCAGGACCAGCACCGACCATCCCCGGGAGCTCAGCTCGGCCGAGACGATCCCGGTCCCTCCCCCGACGTCGAGCGCGACGCCGTACCGGCTCCCGCTCCCGACGAGCCGGACCACTGCGTCGGCCGCGGCTCGGGCCCGATCGACGCCGCCACGGCTCTCGTCGTAGACCGGTGCCTCAAGGTCGTAGTAGCCGCCCATCGGGATGCTCAGACGTCGACGGCGGCGAGCTGACCGCAGGCACCATCGATCTCGCTGCCACGGGTGTCCCGGACCGTGGTCGGCACTCCCTTGGCCTCGAGGCGACGCACGAACTCGCGTTCGTCCTCGCGACGTGACGCCGTCCACTTCGATCCTGGGGTCGGGTTGAGCGGGATCAGGTTGACGTGGACCCAGCCCCAGTCGCCGTACGACGTCAGCACCTCGCCCAGGAGGTCGGCCCGCCAGGCCTGGTCGTTGATGTCTCGCATCATGGCGTACTCGATCGAGACGCGTCGCTTCGTCACGCGGGCATAGTTCCAGGCCGCGCCGACGGCCTGGTGGACCGTCCAGCGGGTGTTGATCGGAACCAGCTCGTTGCGCAGCTCGTCATCGGGCGCGTGCAGGGACAGGGCGAGCGTGACCGGGATGCCCTCGGTGGCGAGCTGCTCCATCCGCGGCACGAGACCCACGGTCGAGAGCGTGATCCCCCGCGCGGACATCCCCAGCCCGTCCGGGCTCGGCTCGGTCATCCGACGGATCGCGCCCATCACCGCTCGGTAGTTGGCCATCGGTTCCCCCATGCCCATGAAGACCACGTTAGAGACTCGCCGTGGTCCGCCCGGCACATCTCCGCGCGCCAGCGACCATGCCCCGGCGACGACCTGCTCGACGATCTCAGCCGTCGACATGTTGCGTTGAAGACCCCCCTGGCCGGTGGCGCAGAACGGGCAGGCCATCCCGCACCCGGCCTGCGAGGAGACGCACAACGTCACCCGGTCCGGGTAGCGCATCAGCACCGATTCGACGAGCGCCCCGTCGAAGAGTCGCCACAACGTCTTCCGCGTCGTGCCCTTGTCGGCCTCCAGCGTGCGCAGCGACGTCATCAGCTCCGGCAGCAGCCCGGCCACGAGCTTTTCCCGCTCGGCCGCCGGAAGGTCGGTCATCTCGGCCGGGTCATCGACCAGACGGGAGAAGTAGTGGGTGGAGAGCTGCTTGGCCCGGTAGCCCGGGAGCCCCATGCCCTCGACGAGCTCCTTGCGCTCAGCGACAGTGAGGTCGGCGAGGTGCCGCGGCGGCTTCGTGCGTCCACGTGGCTCGTCGAACACCAGGGGAAGGGTCTTGATCGGCTCGTTCATGACAGCCCAGTGTCCCATCCGGGGTCCGGCCCCACCGGACCGGCCAAGCCCCGCGCCACTTTCGAGCACAGCCGTCGATGTGGCCTCGCCGGACCGGATCGGTGCGCCACTTTCAAGCACAGCCGTCGATGTGGCCCCCAACTGGCCAGCCAACCTCCCAGACGTCGGGCATCCGCAACGCCGCCCACGCGTCCAGGTCTGGAGCCGCCCCGGTCAGGTCCGCCGCCACGAGCGTCCAGGCGGTGCCGTGTCCGACGAGAACCATGTCAGCCTCGTCGGCGTGCTTGGCGTGCTCGGCGTGCTCGGCGTGCTCGGCGTGCTCGGCGAGGATCCGTCGTACGGCGGGCATCACCCTGTCGCGAGTCCGGGCCAACGGCTCCCACTCCGGGACCGCCCGTTCCTGAGGCAGGTCGAAGGCCCGCCGTACGGTCGTCGCGAACTCCGCTGCGTCGTCGAACCAGTGCACCCCACGTCGATGCTCGGCCAGCTCCGGCACCACCGTGACGCGTGCATCGGTGAGCCGTCGGGCCGTCTCGACCGCCTTCGGTTCAGGACTCGAGAACCACCTCGCTCGGCCGGGAAGCCTGCCGGAACAGCGCAGTTCGTCGATGTCGGCGAGGCCGTCCGGGGCGAGGTCCCACGTCTCGGGCGGGGTGGCAGGGTCGACAGTCGGTCGTCCATGCCGGATCAGGAGCAGCCGCGGCATCACAGCACGAGGTAGTGCAGCAGCAGCCAGGTCGGTGCGGCCGTGGCAAGCAATGAGTCCAACCGGTCCATCAGCCCGCCATGCCCGGGGATGATCTGAGACATGTCCTTGATCCCGAGGTCTCGTTTGATGACCGACTCGCACAGGTCGCCGAGGGTCGCGGTGACGACCGCTATGAGGCCGAGCAGCACCCCGACCCACCAGTCGCCGTCGAGCAGGTAGGCCACGAGCAGCCACCCGGCGACCCCGCAGGAGACAGCGGAGCCGACGAACCCCTCCCAGGACTTCTTCGGGGAGATGACCGGTGCCATCGGGTGCTTCCCGACCAGGACGCCCACGGCATAGCCACCGATGTCGGAGGCGATCGTGACCACGATGAACGTGACGATCGCCAGGTCACCACGGGGCTCGGCCAGCATCAGCGCCACGAAGCCGCCGAGGAAGGGCACGTAGAAGGCCGTGAACGCAGTGGCAGTGATGTCGCGGACGTAGCCGTAGATGCCGCCGCGCAGGCGCCACAACATGCAGGCGAGGATGGTCACGGCGGTGGCCGTCACCATCGACGGGGCGCCGAACACGTACGCCGTCAGCACCATCACGACACCGCCGATCCACAGCGGCTCACGAACCAGTCGGATGTCCCCCGTGGCGAAGGCGTTCCCGAGCTCCCAGATGGCGAGCAGCACAGCGGCCACGACGATGACCATGAACGCCGGCTTCCAGACCAGCAGCGAGGTGACGATGGCTGCGCCTAGCACCAGGGCCGACCCGATCGCCGCCGGCAGGTTGCGGCCGGCCCGGCTCACCTTCGGCACGGGCGGCGCAGGCGTGGCCGGTGTCGGCTCGGGGTAGGACATGACGTGGACGAGGTCTCAGACCTCGATGAGCTCGGCTTCCTTGTGCTTGAGAAGGTCGTCGATCTCGTCGGCATGCTTCTTGGTGAGCCCGTCGAGCCGCTTCTCCGCGCCGGTGACGTCGTCCTTGCCGACCTCGCCGTCTGATCCCAGCTTCTCGAGCGACTGCTTGGCGTTGCGGCGGATGTTGCGGACCGAGATCTTGCCGTCCTCGGCCTTGGTCCTGGCCATCTTGACGTAGTCCTTGCGTCGCTCCTCGGTGAGCTCGGGCAGCACGACGCGGATGGTCTTGCCGTCGTCGGTCGGGTTCACGCCCAGATCCGAGTCACGGATCGCCTTCTCGATCGCGGCCATCGCGCTCATGTCGTAGGGAGCCACGATGATCACCCGTGGCTCCGGAAGCGTGAAGGACGCCAGCTGCTGCAAGGGCGTCGGGGAGCCGTAATAGTCGGCGGTGAGCTTGTGGAACATCGCCGGGTTAGCCCGCCCGGTGCGGATCGCCGCGAAGTCCTCCCGGGCCACCTCGACGGCCTTCTTCATCTTCGCGTCGGCGTCTTTGAGGGTCTCGTTGATCACGGCTTCTCCTTGGTCGGTCCCGGTCATGCACGGTCGCTCGACGTGGGCTCGGCGTGGGCTAGGCGTCCCGAGCGACCGTCGTGCCGATCTTCTCACCCGAGACGACGCGGGCGATGTTGCCCTCCTCGGAAAGGTTGAAGACGATCATGTCGATGGCATTGTCGCGGCACAGGCTCATCGCCGTGGCGTCGGCGACCTTGAGCCCGCGGGTCAGGAACTCGTCGTAGGTCAGATGGTCGAACTTCACCGCGCCGGGATTCGTCTTGGGATCGGCGTCGTAGACCCCGTCGACACCCTGCTTGCCCATCAAGATGACTTCGGCGTGGATCTCCAGCGCCCGCTGGGCAGCTACGGTGTCGGTGGAGAAGTAGGGCATCCCGGCGCCGGCGCCGAAGATGACCACCCGGCCCTTCTCCAGGTGCCTGATGGCACGTCGAGGGATGTACGGCTCGGCGACCTGCCCCATGGTGATCGCAGTCTGCACCCGTGTCTCCACCCCCTGTTGCTCGAGGAAGTCCTGCAGAGCCAGGCAGTTCATCACCGTGCCGAGCATGCCCATGTAGTCGGCACGCGATCGGTCGAGTCCGTTCTGCTGGAGCTCCGCACCCCGGAAGAAGTTGCCACCGCCCACGACGATGGCGACCTGCGTTCCTCGTTCCACCACACTCGCGATCTCCCCCGCGATGCCCCGGACGACGTTCACGTCGAGGCCCACCCGGCCGCCTCCGAAAACCGCACCGGAGAGCTTGAGCAGGACACGTCCGTAGGCGGTCACGGTTGTTCCCTTCTGCACAGTGGCAGCACACCGAACGGGCCGGCCCGGGTGTCGCCGCATGCCCTGCGGTGCTCCACGGAACCGGCCTCCTCGCGTCGTCGTTGTCGATGACCCTAGTGGTTCAGGCGCCGACCTCGAAGCGGGCGAAGCGCTTGACGCTCACGCCAGCCGCGTCGAGCACTGCCTTCACCGACTTCTTGGAGTCGACGACGGATGGCTGGTCGAGCAGGGCGGCCTGCTTGTAGTAGCCGTTGAGTCGACCCTCGATGATCTTCGGCAACGCCTGCTCGGGCTTGCCCTCCTGGCGCGCGGTGGCTTCGGCGATCTGACGCTCCTTGGCGACGACATCCGCAGGGACGTCGTCGCGGGAGACGTAGTCGGGGCGCATCGCGGCGATCTGCATCGCGGCACCGCGTGCGGCACCCTCGTCGGAGCCGTCGTACTCGACGAGCACGCCGACAGCCGGCGGCAGGTCCGAAGCGCGGCGGTGCATGTACGTGGCCACCTGGCCGTCGAACACGGCTACTCGGCCGAGCTCGATCTTCTCGCCGCTCTTGGCCGCCAGCCCTTTGACGACACCATCGACAGTGGAGTCACCGAGCTGCACGGCCCTCAGTCCTTCGGCGTCCGTCGGTTTGGCCTCGGAGGCAGCATCAGCAATCCGCTGGGCGACCGAGACGAACTCTTCGCTCTTGGCGACGAAGTCGGTCTCGCAGTTCAGCTCGACCAGCACCCCCCCGGAGGAGGCGACCAAGCCAGCCGAGGCGGTGCGCTCGGCACCGCGTGTCTCGGCCTTCTTGCCCAGCTTGATGCGGAGAATCTCGATGGCCTTGTCGAAGTCGCCGTCGGCCTCCTCGAGCGCCTTCTTGCTGTCCATCATTCCCGCGCTGGTGAGGTCGCGGAGCTTCTTGACGTCGGCAGCGGAGATGTTCGCCATGTCGGTGCACTCCCTCGTGCTCGTGGTGGGGTCGGTCGGGGACGGTGCAGGGGACGCGGGCCTCCGAGACACGGGTACGTCATGCGTACCCGTGTCTGCGCAGGTTCGTTCATACCCCGGTCTTTGCCGGGTCGGCCGGATCGGCCGGGTCGGCCGGATCGGCCGGGTCGGCCGGGTCGGCTACCGGGTCGGCCGGGTCGGTTGCCTCGGCTGTGGGAGCGTTTGTCGCTGGGACGTCGGCGGGTGCAGCAACGGCTTCGGTCGCAGATGTCTCAGGAACCTCTGCGGCAGGAGCCTCAGCAGCGGGCGCCTCTGCAGCGGGCGCTCCGGTCGCGGGAGCCTCAGCAACGGGTGCCTCGGCCGGAGCAGGAGCCGGAACCTCGACGGGAGCGGACGGAGCGGACGGAGCAGACGGAGCCCCCGACGACGCGACAGTGGCCGCGGAAGCCAGCTTCGCGGCATCACCCTCGAGGAGCTCGCGCTCCCACTCGGCAAGCGGCTCCGACGCGGGGGTGTCGTCGCCATCGGCCGACTTCGCACCGGAGCGCGAGATCAGCCCGTCGGCCACAGCGTCGGCCACCACACGGGTCAGCAGACTGACCGCACGGATGGCGTCGTCGTTGCCCGGGATCGGGAAGTCGACCATGTCCGGGTCACAGTTGGAGTCCAGGATGCCGATGATCGGGATCCGCAGCTTGCGAGCCTCCTCGACGGCGAGGTGCTCCTTGTTCGTGTCGACGATCCACACCGCGGACGGCGTCCGCGTCATCTCGCGGATGCCGCCCAGGGTCTTGTCGAGCTTGTCGCGCTCGCGCTTCATGCCGAGCAGCTCCTTCTTGGTGCGACCGCTGCCGGCCACATCCTCGAAGTCGATCTCGTCGAGCTCCTTGAGTCGGTTGATCCGCTGATGCACGGTCTGGAAGTTGGTCAGCATGCCGCCCAGCCACCGTTGGTTGACGTAGGGCATCCCGACGCGGGTCGACTGCTCCGAGATGGCCTGTTGGGCCTGCTTCTTGGTGCCGACGAACATCACCGTGCCGCCCTTGGCCACGGTGTCCTTGACGAAGGCGTAGGCCCGGTCGATGTAGGCGAGCGACTGCTGGAGGTCGATGATGTAGATGCCGTTGCGCTCGGTCATGATGAAGCGCTTCATCTTGGGGTTCCAACGACGGGTCTGGTGCCCGAAGTGGACGCCGCTCTCAAGGAGCTGGCGCATGGTGACGACGGCCA
>JBPCND010000004.1:0-3911 GCA_051001655.1 Nocardioides sp.
TCGGGGCCGGGCGTCGCCTTCGGGTCGGCGTCGGTCGGGAAGTCCGTTGGTGACCTGACTGGGGAGTTCTTCAGGCAGCAGGTGAGTGCGATCCTCCCCGAACCGCTCGAACCGCTCGAACCGCTCGGGCCGCTCGGGCCGGCTGGGCCGGCTGGGCCGGCTGGACCGGCTGGATCGCGGTGCAGGTGGTCGAGCACGGCCGGAGCTCGCCGGTCCAACCCCGAGCGGTGAGGACAGCGGCCACAGCGGTGGCGACCCGGCAGGGGGACAGGACCTGACGCCACCCCAGCCTCACGGTGACCGTGCCTCCCACGATGCCGGCGAGGTCCCGGTCCAGGTCGTCCCAGCGGTCCTGTGCGCCGTCGTGGCCGAGCCGGCCGTCGAGCTCGACGACCGTGTCGAACGGGAGGTACTCCACGTCACGGTAGGCCCGCGACCGGCCGACGTGCACCCTGCGCTGCCTCGTGGCCGTGGGCAGCCCGTGCGGCCGTTCCACGCGGGACAGGTAGCGGTGCTCGAGAACGGAGTACGTCCCCTGGGCCACGTCCAGGAGCAGCTCGGCCAGGAAGCAACGGCGGGGCAGCCGGACGCGCTGCACAAGGACCCGAGCAAGCCTTGCGGCCGTGGTCCGCCGCGACGCGCAGGCATCGGCGAGCATCGCCACGGCATCAGCATCGGAACGGGCCATCGAAGCGACGTCGAGCACCGCCTCCTCGAGCCGCATCCGCGGCGGTGTCCTGCTGGGATGGAGCGCGGTGACGAGACCTCGCCGTCGATGAAGGACGACGCCTGGCCGCGACGCCACCCGACGGGCATGGTCGATGACGATGTGGACAGGCCCCTCCGCGGCGTCAGGCGGTCGATCGAATCCCTCGGCGACCAGCACCGACTCGTGGGTGAGGGCGGCCGGTTCGTAGAACAGGACTGCTGCCCATGCCCGCTGCCACCACGTCAACGGACCCGTGTGGGAGACGTAGACGCCTGGGTGGACACGTCGCAGGGCGCGGCGCCGGACCGCCCGGGCGAGGAACGCGTCGTCGAGCCCACGGGACAACACCTGTCGCCGGGACACGACACCACACTGCGTCTGGAGAAGGTCGGCGATCAGTTCCATGTGGCCAGGATCGGCACCGCGATGCGTGGCCGCCTCTGACGCCGGAGGTTCTGTGGACGGCCTCGGGGACCCGACGCCTGGGGACGAGATGGGGCGACCATCCGGCCGGGCTCCCGGCTCCGGGGAGAATCTCCTTCACCCCATGAGGGAGAAGCTCCCCAAAGCGGGCGACCCCGAGGTCCGGGCGGCCCCGAGGTCCGGGCGACCTCGAGGTCCGGGCGACCTCGACGTCGGCGGGGCGGCCCGACGTCCGGGCGTCAGCGGCCCTGGCCGGCGACGGCGGCGATCGCCTCGGCAGCGGCGTCGATGTCGAGATACTCCCCGCCTCGCTGGATCGGCCGCAGGTCCGTGTCGAGTCGGTAGACCAGGGGGATCCCGGTCGGGATGTTCAGGCCTACGACGGCCTCCTCGGACATCTCGTCGAGGTGCTTGACCAGCGCCCGCAGCGAGTTGCCGTGCGCCACCACGCAGGTGGTGTGGCCGAGGCGGAGGTCCGGGACGATGGCGTCGTACCAGTAGGGCAGCATCCGCCACACGACATCGGCGAGGCACTCGGTGCGCGGCCTGATCTCGTCGGGGAGGTCGGCATAGCGCGGGTCGCCGGCCTGGCTGAACTCGGAGGAGTCGTCGAGAGGCGGGGGTGGCGTGTCATAGGACCTGCGCCAGAGCATGAACTGCTCCTCGCCGTACTCCTCGAGCGTGGCCTTCTTGTCCTTGCCCTGGAGCGCCCCGTAGTGCCGCTCGTTGAGACGCCAGGAGCGCCGGACCGGGACCCAGTGCCGCTCGCACTCGTCCAGAGTGAGCTGCGCGGTGCCGATCGCCCGGCGCAACAGCGAGGTGTGCAGCACGTCGGGGAGCAGACCGGCCTCCTGCAACAGCGCACCACTTCGGACTGCTTCTGCCCGGCCCTTGTCGGTGAGGGCGACGTCGACCCAGCCGGTGAACAGGTTCTTCGCGTTCCAGTCGCTCTCGCCGTGCCGGAGCAGGATGAGCGTGTGCGGGACAGCCATCCGGGCAGCCTAGCGAGGCAGGTCAGGACACGGGTACGTCGGCGTAGGGCCCCTCGTCGGTCTGCTCGACGATCGGGACCTGCAGCGTGACCTGGGCCGACCTCTCGAACGCGAACGTCACCGGGATCAGCAGGCCCGGCACCAGCTCGTCGGTGGCGTCGACCGCGATGGGGCCCTCCTCGGCGAGGTTGACCAGCCCGCCCGCCGGGATGTCGACCGTCCCGTCGATCTCGAACGTGGCCTCTGCGGACTCACCCGATCCGGTCACACCGGTCAGAGCGTCGTCGTTGACGAGGTCGCTGTTGACCAGGGTCGCGATCACCGTCCCGCCACCGGCGGCGTCGGCGACCACCAGCACGTTGAGCACCTCCACCGAGCCGCTCTTGTCGAACACGCCGACGGTGGGGTTGTAGATCTGCTCGGTCGGTGCATCGAAGCCGCAGGAGGACAACGCAGGGGCGGCCAGCACGACGGCTGCGGCGGCGATGCTTCGACAAACGTTCACGGATCGGTTCCTCTCGCTGCGCCACCGGCGATCCTTCGACTCCGGCGCGACAAGACGTCAGCTGGCGAGCGGCGAGTCTACCGGCTACTGACGCAGTCCGACGCCCAGGGCAGCGGCGATCAGCGCGGCCCCGGCGACCAGCGTGTACGCCCTCGAGACCCCCAGCAACCTAGGGCCGCCAACGCGCTCCGCAAGGCGCAACGGCAGATGGCGTACGCCGGTCGCGCGGTCCTCGTCGAGGTCGGGCAGCGCGTTCAGGAAGTGGATCCCGATCCCGAGGAGGGCGGCCAGGACGGTCATCGCCCAGGTGGGCGGGCCGCCGGTCACCGAGTCCGGGGCACCCACCAGGCCGCCGTACGAGAGGAACGCCGGCAGCAGACCGAAGCTGAGGGCATAGGGCAGCCAGGACAGCGCGGTCCGCTTGAACCAGAAGTTGTAGAGCCACGCGCTGGCCACCGCGAGCAGGTGCGCGACGCCGGCCGTGATGCCGTTCGCGATCGACAACGCGGTCACGAGCAGGCCGGCGCAGGCGATGGCGAAGGTGACCGTGCGCGGGTCGATCCGACCCGTCGCCAACGGCTTGTCCGTTCGGCCGACCTGACGGTCGCGCTGGCGGTCGACGACATCGTTGACCCAGCCGACGGTGAGCTGTCCGCTGACGATGGTCGCCGCGACGAGAAGGCACTCGGTGCCGCTGCGCCCGCTGAGTGCCGCCGCAGCGGTCAGCACGATCGTCATGGCGGCCGACGGAAGCGGATGGGAGGACAGCGCGAGCGAGACGATGACACCGTGGTCTCCGCGGAACCTCATGGTGCGCAGTATCGACCAGGCTCGGCTCCCTGGCGCTGCTGCACATGAAACTGTGATCTGTCAAGCCCCCATCAGGCCCCTGACCTGCACAAACGCCGCGAGAGCGGTCTTCGAGCCGTGTTATCCTGGTCACCTAGAAAAGGGGTACTTGCCACATGACATTCACCGTCGGCGAAACGGTTGTTTACCCAAATCACGGTGCAGCGGTCATCGAGGACATCGAGACACGGCAGATCAAGGGAGAGGACCGGGAGTACCTCGTCCTCCGGATCGTCTCCCAGCAGGATCTGGTGGTCCGAGTCCCGTCCTGCAACCTCGATCTCGTCGGGGTCCGCGACGTGGTGGACAAAGAAGGCCTGGACCGCGTCTTCGATGTTCTCCGCGCTGCTCATGCCGAGGAGCCGACCAACTGGTCGCGTCGTTACAAGGCGAACCTCGAGAAGCTGCACTCCGGTGACGTCATGAAGGTCTC
>JBPCND010000005.1:0-3512 GCA_051001655.1 Nocardioides sp.
GTCCACATCCCGCTGGCCGCCGTACCGCCCGGAGAGCAGCATCACCTTCTGGTGCGCACGTCGCCCGTCGTGGAGCGCGTCCCGGACCGGGACGCCGGCGAGCCGCAGGGTGGTCGCGACGGCGCGACCCATGCCCTTGCCGTAAAGGATCGCGATGTCGCACCCCGCCCGACCCAGCTCCGCGACCTGCCGCGCGAGCGCGATCCCCCGGGAGCCGTTCCAGGCGTGCATCGCGATGCGGATGACCGTGCGGCCGTCGTCACCGGTGCCGGGCGCAGCACCGCGGCACCGCACCTGCCGGAGCCGCTGCTCGAGCGGGTCGCCGACCCTGTCCGAGGTCGGCGACACCTCGGTCTCGAAGCCGGAACGGGTCTCGGGCAGCGTGAGGCCCTGCTGGGGACGGTCCTGCGCCATCAGCGTGAACGTCTCCACGAACTGCTGATGCACCGCGGGGTCGGTGACCCAGTAGAGGTCGTTCCACTGCCGCTGGGCGCTGTAGTCGGTCAGGTTCATCGAGCCGAGCATCACGAGGTCGTCGCCGCGGCTGCTCGAGCTGACCGTGAGGAACTTGGCGTGCTGGTTCCCGCGGCCACCCCGGCAGGACAACCGGCAGGCCCTGACGAAGCTGCCGGCGGTGGTGTCGGTGCCCAGCCCGGTGCGCAGGCTCTCCACCGCAGCCCACCGGCTCGAGTGGCCGTCGACGACCACCTGGACGTGGGCGCCGTTCTCGTGCGCGAGCAGCAGCGCCCGAGCGGTCGAGGGCATCGCGAAGGAGTACGCCGCCAGCCGGACCGTCGAACCGGGACGGGCCGACCGGATCGTGTCGTCGAGTCGCTCGACCAATGCGAACTGCTCACGCAGCGGACCGGTGGGGTCGTTGAAGGCGACGTGTCCACCGGTGACGGGCGGAAGGTCGGCCTTGTCCACGGATCGCTCGACCGGCGCAGGGACGGGCCGCCGGTCGTCGAGGGCGCCGAAGCCGGGGAACACCGGGCCGAGCAGCAGCGCCGGGCCGATGAGCGCGACGCCGAGCCAGGTGATCATCGACGGCGCCTCCGACTCAAGATGGCTGGACGCTTCAAGTCTACGGAGACCCCACGGACCGCACCGGTGGCGTGCGTTGCCTGCCGGGCCGGTGGCGTAGGGGTTCGCCCACGGCCGTCATACTCGATGACGGTCCACGTCCCCCGCCAGGAGAGTTCGTTGTCGTTCACCCGCCGTGCCCGCCGTCTGATGACCCTCTGGGCGGTGCTCTGCGCGGCCGTGGTCATCACCTTCTGCGTGCTCGTGGCGGTGGACCTCAACGACCTGGACCGGTTCGACGGCGGGCTCGGCGCCTCGGTGTACTACTGGAGCGTCACGCAGCCGGCGCTGGTCCGCGTTCTGCTGTGGGTCGAGGCCGCGTTCGGAACGATCGCCATGACGGCGTACACCCTTCTCGCGGCCGCCCTGCTCACCGCGCGCAAGCACCGGCGCGCAGCCATCTGGACGATCGTCGTGATGAGTGGGGCAGCGCTCAGCACCACGCTGCTCAAGCAGCTCCTCGACCGGGCCCGCCCGATCTGGGAGGACCCCGTCCAAACGCTCGACTCCTTCTCGTTCCCGAGCGGGCACGCCACCGGGATCGCCGCCGCGGGTGGGATCGCGATCCTGCTGACCTCGATGCTGGTACGACGCCGCAGCCACCGTCGTGCCTCCACGGTCGTCGCGCTGGCGTTCGTCGCGCTGGTCGGCGCCGACCGGCTGCTGCTGGGCGTGCACAACATCTCCGACGTGATCGCCGGCTATGCGATGGGTGCGTTCTGGGTGCTCGCCGGGGCGCTGGTCTACGACCCGGCACCGCGATCGCAGCCTCGGGAGGTCCTCGCGCGCCCCCGGCCGGCCGCCAAGAAGCTGGCCGTGGTGCTGAACCCTGCCAAGGTCGAGGACATCGGCATCTTCAAGGTGCTGCTGGAGCGGATGGCCCGCGAGGCGGGCTGGGGGGCGCCCGCATGGCACGAGACCACGGTCGAGGACCCGGGGCGCTCGATGGCCGAGCAGGCTGCCATCGAGGGGGCCGAGCTCGTGCTGGTCGTCGGTGGCGACGGCACGTTGCGCACGGTCTGTGCCGAGCTCGCGGGCACCGATATCCCGGTGGGCGTCGTCCCGGCCGGCACCGGCAACCTGCTCGCGCGCAACCTGGGCATCACGTTGTACCTCCAGGCTGCCATCGACGTGGCCCTGCACGGTCAGGACCGACCCATCGACCTCGTGGCGATCTCCGGCGACGGGATCGCCGCTGACGAGCACTTCATGGTGATGGCCGGGATGGGCTTCGACGCCGCGATCATGGAAGGGGCCAACGAGCAGATCAAGGCCCGGGTCGGTTGGCTGGCCTATGTGGTGTCGGGGCTGGGGAACATGATGTTCCCGGCCGTGCGGCTGGAGGTCTCGATGGACGGCGGCCCGTGGACCAGGCACCGCGCCAGAACCGTCGTGATCGGCAACGTCGGCTACCTGCAGGCGGGCATGCCCCTGCTGCCCGACGCCGCGATCGACGACGGCATCCTCGACGTGGTCATCCTGCACCCGCGCCGCTTCCTGTCCTGGGTCCCGCTGGTCGTCCGGGTGCTCAGCAAGGGCAAGCGCACCGACGACACGATCAACCGGATGACCGGCCGCAAGGTGTCGATCCGCACCACCGTTGAGACGCCCCGTCAGCTCGACGGCGACTCCATCGGCATGGGCAAGGAGCTGCACGCCGAGGTCGAGCACGGCCGTCTGCTGGTCCGCGTCCCCCGCTGACACCTCGATGCGGGTGGCTATCGTGGGCGGCGTGCAGCAACCGGTGAGGTTCACGTCCTCGGTGCTCGGGCCCTACGACCGCGGCGTCGAGCTCGGCGACCGGTTCGGTGACGAGATCGCGGCCACGGTGGCGGCGTACCGTCGGCTCTTCGCCGCGCGGGCCGGCGGTCCGTTCGACGCCGACCTGTGGGCCGAGCGGGCTTGGACGGCGATCGAGTCGCTGGCCCCCGTCCACGCCGAGGAGATCCAGGGCATCGCCGACGGCTCCGGACGGCCGGTGCGCGAGATCGCCGCGGTCAACGCACGCACCGAGATCCTGGTCGCGGCGAACCCGACCATGATGACGACCGAGTGCTCGTCGGTGGTGTCCGCCCCGCCCGGCCGGGCGCCGTTCGCCGTGCAGAACTGGGGCTGGTACCACGCCCTGTCCGACAGCTGGTTCCACTGGCGGATCCCGCACCCCGACGGCCGGACCGTCGAGACCGTGACCGAGTTCGGGATGCTCGGGAAAATCGGCGTCAACGGGTACGGCGTCGGCGTGATGCTCAACATGCTGCACCACCGCAACGATGCCTCCCGGGTCGAGGAGGGCACGATCGGCTATCCGGTGCACCTGCTCAGCCGGCGGATCCTCGACGAGGCCAGGAGCTTCGCCGACGCATGGGAGATCGTCAGCGCGCCGGCATCCGCGACGTCGGCATCGACCTCGCTGACCGTCCTGGACCGGG
>JBPCND010000006.1:0-4688 GCA_051001655.1 Nocardioides sp.
CTTCAAGGGGATCGACATCATGCGCACGGTGCGCAGCTTCGACCCCTGCCTGCCCTGTGGCGTGCACATGTACCTCGGTGAGGGCCAGAAGCTCGAGCTGATGCACTCGCCGACCCAGTCCGTCAGCGGCTAGCCGCATGGTGGATCCCGACACGTCCGAGCGGCTGCGGGTCACCGGCGAGCGCATCGACTCCCTGCTCGACGCGAGCGGCTCCGGCGGGGCTGTGGCGCGCGAGCGAGCCGAGGAGCTGGTGCGTCTGGTGACCGATCTCTATGGAGCGGGCATCGAACGGATCCTCGACATCGTCTACGACGCAGGGCGGCTCGACGACGACGTACTCGCTGCGCTGGCCGGTGACGACCTGGTCGCCAGCCTCCTGATCGTGCACGGGTTGCACCCCTATGACACCGGCATGCGCGTCGAGCAGGCGCTCGAGAGCGTGCGCCCCTACCTCGGCTCCCATGGTGGTGACGTCGAGCTGCTCGAGGTGAGTGACGCCGGGGTGGTGCGGCTCCGACTACTCGGGAGCTGCGACGGCTGCCCCTCGTCGTCGGTCACCTTGAAGCTCGCGGTCGAGGGAGCGATCGAGGCGGCAGCTCCCGAGATCACCAGCATCGAGGTCGAGGAAGCCGTGACAGAGGCGGCCGACGGCGCCGAGACCCTGATCTCCGTGTCTTCCCTACGGTCGCGCCTCGCCTCGCAGCCGGGCCAGGCGTCCTGGCAGGTCCTGCCAGAGCTAGCCGACGTCGCCCCCGGCGAGGTCCGCATCGTCGAGGCCGGGAGCACTGACGTGCTCGTCTGCCGGCTCGGCTCCGACCTGTTCGCCTACCTCGACCGCTGCGCACGCTGCGAGGCGTCGATGAACGGTTCTGCCCTGTCGCGCCGCCTCGGCGCGGCGGTCGGGGAGGCGGTGCTGCGCTGCCCGGTCTGCCAGGCGCACTACGACGTACGCCGGGCAGGGATCTGCCTCGACGACGACAGCGTCCACCTGACCCCGGTGCCGCTCCTGACCGAGGCCGGCATCACCTCGCTGGCGATCGCCGTCCCGGTCTCGGCATGACCACCCCATGACCGGCGTGCGCGGCAGCCCGCTGGCCTCCCTGCGCCGGATCTCCACCACCCGGCCCGAGCCCGTGGTGGGGGAGCGGTGCGAGATGTGCGCGCAGCAGATCGCCGACGAGCACCAGCACGTGGTCAACCTGGAGAGTCGGGTGCTCATGTGCACCTGCCGGGGCTGCTACCTCCTCTTCACCGCCGAGCACACCGAGATGCGCTACCTCGCCGTGCCCGACCGCTACCTCTCCTTTCCCGACTTCGCTTTCGGGGCGGGGGAATGGGAAGACCTCCAGATCCCGGTCGGACTGGCCTTTCTGTTCCAGAACTCCGTGCAGGACCGGGTGGTGGCGTTTTATCCCGGCCCGGCCGGAGCCACCGAGTCCGAGCTGCCGCTGGACGCCTGGGCCCGCATCGTCGACGCCAACCCCCAGCTCGGTCATCTGCGACCCGACGTGGAGGCGCTCCTACTGCGGGGCCCGAGCCGCGACCACGAAGGGTTCGCCGCCTACGCCGTGCCGATCGACACCTGCTACGAGCTGGTCGGTCACCTGAGGTCGTTGTGGCGCGGCTTCGACGGCGGCCAGGAGGCGCTGAGCGCGATCGAGGAGTTCTTCGCGACGGTCGAGCAGCGCAGCCGCCCGGCTCCCCAGGTGGCTCCGGTGGGGACAACCTGATGAGCAACTACTCGTTCTCGGTCATCGACATCTTCGCCGAGCCCTACGCCGCCACCCCCCAGCTGACCGCGCGGCTGCGGATCAACGAGTCCACCGGTGAGACGGTCCACGCCATCGCCCTGCGGTGCCAGGTCCGCATCGAGCCGCAGCGCCGCCGCTACGACGAGGCCGACGACAGCGGGCTCCGGGCCCTATTCGGCGACCGCGACCGCTGGGCCGACACCCTCAAACCGTTTCTTTGGATGCAGTGCAACTCGATGGTCCAAGGCTTCACCGGCGTCACCGAGGTTGACCTCGCCCTGCCCTGCACCTACGACTACGACGTCATCGGCTCGCGCTATCTGCATGCCGTCAGCGACGGCATCATCCCGATCGTGCTGCTGTTCTCCGGGACGGTGTTCATCAAGGGAACCAACGGGTTCGGCGTCCAGCAGGTGCCGTGGGACTGCGAGGCGTCCTACCAACTGCCGGTGGATGTCTGGCGCCAGATGATGGCGTCGTACTTCCCCAACAGCGGGTGGATCCGGCTGGACCACGACGTGCTGCGGGAGCTCGCGGACTTCAAGGCTCGACACGGGCTGACGTCGTGGGAGGAAACCCTGCAGACGCTGCTGGCTGCGCGGGACGGGGCGCCCTCATGAGCGGGGCCGTGAGTCTCGACCAGGTCCGCGCGATCGCCGACGCCGTGCTCTACGAGGGCTACCTGCTCTACCCCTACCGAGCAAGCTCCTCGAAGAACCAGTCCCGCTGGCAGTTCGGCGTCCTCGGCGCGCCGCGGGCCACGGAGGCGAGCTTCGCCGAGGCCCCGGACATGTCGATGCAGTGCCTCCTGGAGTCGCCGAGCGACGCTCCTGCCTCGGTGGGCGTGCACCTGCGGTTCCTCCAGCTCCAGGTCCGCTCGGTCGAGCGCCTCGTGGGTGAGGAGCACGCGGGCGTCGACGAGCTGGTCGTCGACGGCAGGTCGCTGCTCAGCTGGGACGAGGCCGTCGAGTGCGAGATCGAGATCCCGACGTACGCCGTGTCCGGCGCGTTGGCCGGCGCCGCCCAGCCGACGGTCCGCACGGTGGTCGACGTGCCGGGCGGCGACGACGTCGAACCGGTCGTTGACGCCACCGGGACGACGGTGGGCCGGATCGTGCGCCGCCGATCTCCGTTGCGGGCCGCTGTGAACATCGAAGCCCAGCCAACTGAGGGGCCGGAAGAGGGGTTGGTGCGGCTGACCGTGGCCGTCGAGAACATCCATCCCGAGACGGCCAACGGCAAGGACGAGGCCATTCGGCTCTCCCTGATCGGCACCCACGTGGTCATCGTGGCCGAGGGCGCCCGCTTCGTCTCTCTGCTCGATTCTCCCGACCACGCCGTGGCCGCTGCAAGGCGCTGTGTGCAGCGTCGGTGCTTCCCTGTGCTCGCCGGCCCGGCCGGCTCCACCGACGTCGTGCTCGGCTCGCCGATCATCCTCTACGACCACCCCGAGATCGCCGAGCAGAGCGCCGGCGCGTTGTTCGACTCAACGGAGATCGACGAGATCCTCACCCTGCGCGTGATGACCATGACGGACTCCGAAAAGGCCGAGGCCCGGGCCACCGACCCGCGCGCAGCTGCCATCCTCGACCGGTGCTACCAGATGTCGCCGGAAGCTCTCCAGAACCTCCACGGCGTGCTGCGCGACCCCCACGCCAGCCCGAGCCCGATCGAGGCGGGGCTGTGGAGCGCTGACCCCCCGGGCACCGAGACCTCTGACACCGACACCTTCGACACGGCCCACTTCGAGACCGGCGACGTCCCCTGGTGGGATCCGGCCGCCGACGGGAGCGTCCGCCCCGAGACCGACAGCGTCGTCATCAACGGGGTGCACGTCGCCAGGGGCAGCCTCGTGCGGGTCCACCCGAGTCGACGCGCCGACGCCCAGGACCTGTTCTTCGCCGACCAGGTGGCGCGGGTCAACGCCGTACTCTCCGATGTCGACGGAGGCACCCACGTGGCCGTGGTCCTCGTCGACGACCCGGCGGCCGATCTGCACGAGTGGTACGGCCGCTACTTCTACTTCGCCCCCGATGAGCTCGAACCGCTGCAGGTAGCACAGGAAGAGAGTCACCCATGAGAATAGTCGGCATCGTGACCACCGTCATCGCAGCCGTGATCGCCCTCGGCGGAGTCGTCGTAGGGATCCGCTCGATTCCCGACGTGAGGAGATATCTCAAGATCCGCGAAATGTAACGGCCCCAGATCAAGGCCGCGAGCACCATGACAGGAGGTCAGCATGAGTGAGCAACCAGGTGAGCAGCTCGACGAGGAGCCGCAGCACGATCGCGGTCCCGAGGGATCGCGCGACACGGGTTCGGACGCGCCGTCCGGAGGCCCAGTCGACCGTCCCGCAGGGCGGGCGGACGCCGAGGACGAAGACGCCGACACCGGGATCGACCAGCAGGCCGCACAGCCGGAGTCGCCGGACCTGCAGTCCGGGGGCGGATAGAACCCGCACACGACACAACACAAAGGAGAGCGCAATGACGACCAGCCCGAACGCCGACGACCCGGACACCGAGGGCAAGACCAGTCCGCCCTACGACGGACGCAGGGAGACCGCCGACATCGACGGATCCGAGGACTCGACCAAGGACGAGGCCAAGACTGCGGGGGCGACGGGTCCCGTCGAGGACGCCGAACCCAAAGCCCCGGACCCAGCCGACACCGAGCGTGGCCAGCACGCCTCGCCCGCCGACGAACAACCAGCGGCTGAGTCCACCGACACCGACCTGGACCCCGACATGACCGACACGGCGTCACACACGCCGGGCACCGGTCGGGCGGAGGACAAGTCCTGAACAGTCGGGTACTGCTGGCCGGCATCGGCAACCTGTTCTGCGGCGACGACGGGTTCGGTCCCGAGGTCGTCCGGCGGTTGGTCGCGTCCGGCACGCTTCCGGCCCCGGTCCGCGCCGTCGACTACGGAATCC
>JBPCND010000007.1:0-2962 GCA_051001655.1 Nocardioides sp.
GGATGACGTGGTCGATCTGGGAGACGTCGACGCCGGCGTCCTTGATGACCTGCCTGAAGGGCTGCTTCGTGCGGTCGAGCAGGTCCGCGGTCAGCCGCTGGAACTCGGCGCGGCTGACCTTCTCCTCGAAGTGCAACGGGCCGGACTCGGAGTGGGTGATGTAGGGCAGGTGGATCGTGGTCTCACTCGAGGAGGACAGCTCGATCTTCGCCTTCTCGGCGGCCTCCTGGAGGCGCTGACGGGCGATCTTGTCGGCTCCGAGGTCGACCCCGTTGTTGTCCTTGAACTTCTTGACCATCCACTCGACGAGGCGCGAGTCCCAGTCGTCACCACCGAGGTGGTTGTCACCCGAGGTCGCCTTGACCTCCACGACACCCTCCCCGATCTCGAGCAGGGAGACGTCGAACGTGCCGCCACCGAGGTCGAGGACCAGGATGGTCTGGTCGGACTCCTTCTCGAGGCCGTAGGCCAGCGCGGCCGCAGTCGGTTCGTTGACGATCCGGCTGACGGTGAGCCCGGCGATCTCGCCGGCCTCCTTCGTGGCCTGACGCTGGGCGTCGGAGAAGTACGCCGGAACGGTGATCACCGCGTCGGTGACGGTCTCCCCGAGGTACGCCTCGGCGTCCCGTTTCAGCTTCTGCAGCACGAAGGCCGAGATCTGCTGCGCGGTGAAGGACTTGTCGTCGACCTGGGTCTTCCAGTCGGTGCCCATCTGACGCTTGACTGACCGGATCGTCCGGTCGACGTTGGTGACGGCCTGCCGTTTGGCGACCTCACCGACGAGCACCTCGCCGCTCTTGGCGAAGGCGACGACGGACGGAGTGGTGCGAGCACCCTCCGCGTTGGCGATGACGGTGGGTTCGCCACCTTCCAGGACGGCAACGACGGAGTTCGTCGTGCCGAGATCGATGCCGACCGCGCGAGCCATGGTGACCTCCAGATTGCGCCCGCGTGCGTCGCGGGACTTCGGTGCTGGGACGTGTCCGGGCGGCCGTCGTACGACCGCTCAGGTCGAGTGTGGCAGAAAAGTTGAGCCGACTCAACTCAACTTTTGCCGGAGGGGTTTACCAGGGGATGCAGGATGTTTGAACCTCCCCACGGCGAACGCGCCATGGGGAGGTTCAGAGGACCATGGGGAGTTCGGCTGAGTTGCCAGTCGGGTCGTATTCGGCCGCCAAGTCGGAAACGTCAGCCGATCGTGAGGACGGCGATGTTGGAGGCCTGACCGGACGCGGTGTCGACCATCCGGAACCTGCTCCGGCCGACGCGTTCGGTGTAGATGTAGGTGCGGTAGACGCCACCACTGACCTGGGCGGTGACCGGGAAGTCCACCCACCCGGACTCGAGCCGCTGCACCTGCAGGGTCGCCCCCTCGCCGGTCGGGTAGACCCCGGACAGGTCCACGCGCTGACCACTGCTGGCGCGCACGGGGACGATCTGCAACGTGATCGGCTTCGCGGCCTTGGTCGGCGTGGCTTCGGGGGTCGGCGTCGGGGAGGCAGGCGAGGTCTCCTTGCCCCCTGGCGGGTCCGGGAAGCTCTCGGGCCGCGTGGTCGGGCGACCGCTCGGGATGTACAGGCTCGGCGCGGCCGTGGTCGATACGGTGGACTCCCCGACCCCGCTCAGCCTCGCCGCACCCAGTGCGAGGACGCCGACGACTCCCCCGACCAGCAACGAGACGACCACGAGCGCCCCCAGTCCAGACAGGATCATCCGCCAGGAGGAGTCCTCGTCGACGGGTGCCATGGGACGATCATCCTGCACGGCTCACGAATGCGTAAACCGCACCGCCTCGACCCGTCAGAAGCACCGGTCCGGGGCACCGGCACCCGTCAGCGGGCGAGACGCTCGCCGGTCGTGGTGGAGAACAGGTGCACGTGCCCGTGCTTGGGGGCAAGGTGGACGCTGTCGCCCTTGCGCGGAGGCTGGCGGCCGTCGACGCGGGCGATGACGTCGTGTGCCTGCCCGTTGAGGTCGGCCGTGCCGAAGATGTACGCATCGGCGCCGAGCTCCTCGACCAGGTTGACCGTGGTCTGCAGACCCTGGCCGTCGCCGGCCAGCTCCATGTCCTCGGGGCGGACACCGACGGTGACTTTCTGACCCTCCTTGCCCACCTCCTCGGCCGTCTCCGTCGGGATCGGCAGCTCCGCAGCGCCGAAGCGCATGCTGCCACCGTCGACGTCGACCTCGAAGAGGTTCATCGCCGGTGACCCGATGAAACCGGCCACAAAGACGTTCTTCGGGTTGTCGTACATGCTGCGGGGACTGTCGACCTGCTGGAGGATGCCGTCCTTCAGCACGGCCACGCGGTCACCCATCGTCGTGGCCTCGACCTGGTCGTGCGTGACGTAGACCGTCGTCAAACCCAGCCGACGCTGCAGAGCAGCGATCTGGCTGCGGGTCTGGACGCGGAGCTTGGCGTCGAGGTTGGACAACGGCTCGTCCATGAGGAACACCTGGGGGGAACGCACGATCGCTCGACCCATCGCCACGCGCTGACGTTGGCCACCGGAGAGCGCCTTGGGCTTGCGCTCGAGGTAGTCCTCGAGGTCGAGGATCTTGGCAGCCTCCTTCACCCGTTCGGAGATGGTGTCCTTCGACTCACCGGCGATCTTCAGGGCGAAGCCCATGTTGTCGGCCACGCTCATGTGCGGGTAGAGCGCGTAGTTCTGGAACACCATGGCGATGTCGCGGTCCTTGGGCTGCAGGTTGGTCACGTCGCGGTCGCCGATGCGGATGGAGCCACTGGTGACGTCCTCGAGCCCGGCGAGCATGCGCAGGGACGTGGATTTGCCACATCCGGACGGTCCCACCAGCACGAGGAACTCGCCGTCGCCGATGTCGATGTTGAGGCTGTCCACGGCAGGGCGCTCGGACCCCGGGTACAGACGGCTGGCCTCGTCGAAAGTCACGGTTGCCATGGTTCTCCCTTCACCGGCAGGAACGTGCCGGACGATCCGAG
>JBPCND010000008.1:0-4557 GCA_051001655.1 Nocardioides sp.
GGGCATCGAGTCGCTCGACAACACCCCGCGTCCGGTGCCGGGGACAAGCCCGGAGACCGGCGGGTCGCTCGACGCGATGATGCTGGACATGAAGCGCACCTTCGACGACGTGGTGGAGAGCCAGGCCAGCCCCGCGAAGGCAGCGCAGATCCTGACCAACCCGTTCTACGTCGCGCTGTCGAGTTCCTTTGCAGGCACCCAGGAGTACATGGCGATGGAGAAGCTTGGCCAGCTGCACAGGGAGGCGAAGCGCACCGGGCAGTGGGACCTGATCGTGGTCGACACCCCGCCGTCCCGGTCGGCCCTGGACTTCCTCGACTCGCCCGAACGGCTCTCGAGCTTCCTCGACGGACGGTTCATCCGGATCCTGCTCGCCCCGGCGAAGGGCCCTGCCAAGTTGATGACGGCAGGGTTGGGGGTGGTGACCGGCGCTTTGAACAAGATCCTCGGCGGGCAGGTGCTCAAGGACCTCTCGACGTTCATCTCTGCGTTCGACACGTTGTTCGGCGGGTTCCGTCAGCGTGCGACGAAGACCTTCGAGCTGCTCCAGGCGGACGGCACCGCGTTCCTGGTGGTAGCAGCTCCGGAGCCGGATGCGCTGCGTGAGGCGGCGTACTTCGTCGAGCGGCTCGAGGGCGAGCAGATGCCGCTGGCCGGGCTGGTGGTCAACCGCGCGAACCGGTCACCGCTCGGCGCACTGAGCAGCGAACAGGCGATGGTCGCGTCGGAGCGGCTGGCTGGTACGCCGGACGGCGCCGCCAACCTGACCTCTGGCCTGTTGCGTCTGGCAGCCGATCGGGCCCGGATCGTCGCCCGTGAGGCACGGCTCCGTCAGCGGTTCACCGCCGCTCACCCGCGAGTGCCGACCGTGGTCGTGCCCGCCCTCTCCACCGACGTGCACGACCTGGACGGTCTGCGGCTCGTCGGCGAGCTGATGTCTGCCTGACGTCCATGGACCAGCCGGGCGAAGCCGGATCAGACCAGGACGACGAGGAGGACGACGATCGGCCTACGACGCAAAACGGTCAGGCGGTCGCGGCTACGGTGTCGGGTGTGGCCACGCCGGCCTGGTGGTCGGCCATCGCAGTCTCGAGCAGACGACGCCACGACGTCACGTTGGGCCGCCGCCGGAGCAGAGCGCGTCGCTCACGCTCGGTCATGCCACCCCAGACGCCCCATTCGATCTGGTTGTCGAGCGCCTCGCCGAGGCACTCGGTGCGCACCGGACAACCGGCGCACATCTGCTTGGCACGGTTCTGGGCCGCACCCCTGACGAAGAGCTCGTCGGGTCGGGTCTGGTTGCAGGTGGCCCTACTGGCCCAGTCTTCGTTCCATGTCATTTCACTCGGCTCCCATCCGAGAGGGCCTGCTGACTTCGCAGGCTCGTGAGTCATTCCCCAAGAGAAAGGTAAAGAGTTCACAGGGGAAACAGCAGACACAGAGGGTTTAACTTTGGATAGTCCAAAGGAACTACTCAAGTCGGCCGGTTGACATACCGAAGGGGGGCCCGTCTGCGCGGCGGACCTCCCCCGGGTGTCGACGACCGAGCGGCGTCGAATGGGCCGGTGACGAGCCGTCGCGTACCCTGGAATCCATGTCAGCACGCCGCACCGACACGCTCCGGCCCGTGGCGATCCTCTCCCATCTCGGGGTGATGATCGCCGTCGCGGCCGTGCTCGGCGTGCTGGTGGCCGGGCTCGCCATTCCCTTCGCGGGGGTCGCCGGGCTCGCGACGCGTGATGTCGCTCGCAGCATGGACCAGATCCCGGCCGACCTCGTGGCAGAGCCCCTGCCCCAGCGCACGCGCCTGCTGGCCAAGAACGGAACGCTGCTGGCGACGTTGTTCGACGAGAACCGGGTCAACGTCCCTCTCGCGGAGGTCGCCCCTGTCATGCGCAAGGCGATCATCTCCATCGAGGACTACCGCTTCTACCGGCACGGAGCCCTCGACCTGCGAGGGACGCTGCGAGCGTTCGTCTCCAACGAGGTGGCCGACGGGGTGGTCCAGGGTGGCTCCTCGATCACCCAGCAGATGGTCAAGATGACCCTGATCAACCAGGCGGAGTCCGAGGAGGACGCGGCCGCCGCGACCGACGACTCCTACGAGCGCAAGATCCGCGAGCTCCGTTATGCCATCGCCTTCGAGGAGAAGTACTCCAAGGACTGGATCCTCGAGCGCTATCTCAACATCGCCTACTACGGCGACGGCGCCCACGGCATCGAGGCCGCCTCACAGCACTACTTCTCCAAGTCGGCGCGCCAGCTGAAGCTGCGCGAGGCCGCCCTGCTGGCCGGGCTCGTGAAGAACCCCACGGGCTACGACCCGACGAACGACCCCGGCCGGGCCAAGGAACGACGTGACACCGTGCTGTCGACGATGCAGAAGCTCCAGGTGATTTCGCGCAGCGAAGCCGACCGGGCGATGAGGCGCAACCTCGGACTCGACGTCACGCCGACCGACAACGGCTGTGTGTCCTCCTCGGCGCCGTTCTTCTGCGACTTCGCGGTCCAGTACCTCCTGGCCGACGACGCGCTCGGAAAGACCGAGGAGGACCGCAGGCGCCTGCTGTACGGCGGCGGCCTGACCATCCGGACGACCGTCGACCTCCGCTATCAGAACGCCGCGGACCGGTCGGTGCGCTCGCACGTCTATCCCACCGACCGGGCGATCGGCGGACTGGCCATGGTGCAGCCCGGCACCGGCGAGGTCCGTGCGCTGTCCCAGTCCCGGCCGATGGGCCGCAAGAAGAAGAAGGGACAGACCTACCTCAACTACGTGGTGCCCGCGAAGTACGGCGATGCCAACGGCTTCCAGGCGGGCTCCACCTTCAAGGCTTTCGTCCTTGCGACGGCCATCAACCAGGGCATCCCGCTGTCCACCCAGATCAACGCGCCGCAGACCATCAAGCTCCGCAGCAACTCGTTCGCCGACTGCGACGGGATGCTGGAGAGCACGGACGTGTGGACGCCGGAGAACTCCACGGGCGCCGGCACCTTCGACCTCTACACCGGCACCCAGAACTCGGTGAACACGTTCTTCGCGCAGCTCGAACAACGCACGGGCCTGTGTGACCCGGTGACGCTCGCGCGGGACATGGGAGTGGCGGTGCCTGACGAGGACATCGTGGCCCCCTTCACCCTCGGTGTCACCAACACCGACCCGCTGACGATGGCCGGCGCCTACGCCACGTTCGCTGCCCGGGGTCTGTACTGCGAGCCTCGCCCGGTGACCCAGATCCTGAACAGCGGCGGCGAGGAGATCGAGTCCTATCCCTCGGCGTGCCAGCAGCTGCTCCCCAACGCGGTCGCCGACGCGGTCAACGACGTGCTCCGAGGAGTGCAGGAGCCCGGTGGGTTCGGCTACGGCGCCGGCATCAACCTCACCCAGCCGTCCGCGGGGAAGACGGGAACCATCAACGGCAACAAGGCGGTGTGGTTCATCGGCTACACCCCGGACCTCGCGACGGCCTCGATGATCGCCGGAGCAAACCAGTTCGGGCAGTGGATCACGCTGAACAAACAGACGGTCGGGGGCAGCTACATCGAGAGCGCTGCCGGCAGCACGAACGCCGGGCCGATGTGGGGCGACGCGATGAAGGCACTCGAGCCGATGCTTCCCGACACGGACTTCACCCCGCCCGATCCGACCGCGATCCAGGGACAGCTCGTCCCGGTGCCGTCTCTCTACGGCGTCAGCCCCACCGATGCCGCCGACGCTCTGCGGCTCGCCGGGTTCAACCCGGTGGTGGGCCCGATGGTCGACAGCTCCAACTCCTACGGCACGGTCGCGTTCCTCTCCCCCGGGTCAGGCACCCAGGTGCCGACCGGCAGCAGCGTGACCATCTACGTCTCCGACGGGACGCCCGCGATCCCCGAGACCGATGAGGACGACGGCAGCACCGACACCGGTGCGGCCCCAGCCCCGGCCCCGGCCCCAGCTCCGGCCCCAGCGCCGGCTCCCGCTCCGGCCCCTGACCCCGGGGAGAACGACGGGCCGGGCAATGGGAACGGGAACGGGAACGGCAACGGCAACGGGAACGGCCGAGGTCGGTGACTCCGGCCGGGGCCCGGCTCAGCCGAGCTGGCGCCGTACCTCCGCAGCGACGAATGCACCGTCCGCCCGCCCCTTGACCTGTGGCTGCAGCGCTCCCATCACGCGGCCCATCGCCTTCATGCCCTCGCCGGCGACATCGAGCGAGGCGATCGTCGATGCGACCACCCCGACCACCTCGGCCTCGGAGAGCTGTTCGGGCAGGTAGTCGGCGATCACGACCGCCTCGGCACGTTCCTTGTCGGCGAGCTCGGCGCGGTCCGCGTCGGCGAAGGCCCCAGCGGCCTCGCGACGCTTCTTGGCTTCCGTGCTGAGGACCCCGATGATGTCCTCGTCGGTGAGCTCACGGGACTCCTTGCCCGACACCTCGGCTTTGGTGATCGCGGTGAGAACCATCCGTAGCGTGGAGGAGCGCAGCGCATCACGAGACTTGATGGCTGCGGTGAGATCAGTGCGCATACGGTCCTTGAGCTCGCTCATCTGGTCATTGTGTCAGTCTTGGGCAA
>JBPCND010000009.1:0-2672 GCA_051001655.1 Nocardioides sp.
GCGAGCTGGATCAGCAACGTGAACAGGGCGAGCGACGGGATGGTCAGGAACGTGCTGGTGACGGCGAGGACGAGCTCTCGTGGGCGGTCGGTCCGGTAGGTCGCGACCCCGAGGGCGACGCCGATGAGGGTCGAGAGGAGCACCGAGACGATGACCACGACCGCGTGGTCGAGCGCGAGCTGGACCAGGTCCTGCCAGGTGAACTCCAGGTAGGTCCAGAAGCTTTCGTACCAGCTCGGCTTCTCAGGCATCTGACTCCCTTGTCCGGCGCCGGACGAGCCGAGTGAACGCCTAGACCCCGCCCGGCAGCACTCCCGACCCTCGCATGGTGACCCACTTCACACAAGCGCGTTGCACAGAGGGCAACGCTATCGGAGCACGTTAGGCCGTTAAGGGCGCGCGGTGGACAACCCCACGCAGTGCGCCCGCAGGAGATCGACCGCGGCGCGCATCTTCTTCGGTCCGAACCGCGCGGCCGGTCCCTGCACCCCGATCACCGCGACCAGGTGACCGCCGGCGCGAAGCACGGGGGCGGCGATCGTGTTGAGATCGTCCTCACGCTCCCCGATCGACTGGGACCAGCCCCGTTGCCGGATCCTGCGGACCTCGGCCGCCAGCGCCACCGGGTCGGTGGTCGTGCGCCGCGTGAACGAGGCCAGTGGCCCGGTGGGCAGCGTCCCCGCGTAGGCGAGGAACACCTTGCCGGTGGAGGTCGCGTGGGCGATGCTGGGCCGCCCGACCTCGGCCACGCTGCGCACTGACGAAGGGCTTTGGACGAAGTCGACGGTGATAGTGCCCTGCTCGTAGGGGATCGAGAGGGTCGCGGTCTCCCCGGTGGCCTCGGTGAGCGCCTCCAGGTGGGGACGACACAGCTCCCGCATGTCGACCCTGGCCAGGGCGGCGTTGCCGAGCTCGACCAGCCGGGGTCCGAGCCGGAACCGACCCGATTCAGCGACCCGGCTCACCAGCTCGTCTCGGGCCAGGCTGGCGAGCAGCCGCGACACCGTGCTCGCGTTGACGCCCGTCCGCCGGGCGATCTCGTTGGTGCCGAGGTCGCCGTCTGCCTCCGCCATCGCGTGCAGCACGGCAATCGCGCGCTCGACCGTGGAGACCCGTCTGCTGGCCGTGGCCATCGGTGTCCTCCCCGTGCTAGCGTCCCGAGAATCGGTATTATGCAACGGCGTTGCCGATAAGGCAATGATACGGAGGGCCGCGATGTCGCGAACAGTGCCGGAGGCCGTCCGGTATGTCGTGATCGGCGCCGGCGTGCACGGACTGTCGACCGCGTGGCACCTGGCCGCGCTGCTGCGCACCCGCGGGCTCGGTAGCGGCTCCGACGTCGTGGTCCTGGACAAGACGGGCGTGGCTGCCGGTGCCTCGGGCATCGCCTGCGGGGTCATCCGCAACAACTACTTCCAGCCGGCGATGCGCCGCCTGATGGCGCACTCCGTGTCGGTCTGGGAGTCCGACCCCTCGGCGTTCTCCTACCATCCGGTCGGCTACCTCCAGGCGGCACCGGAGGTGATGCGCGCAGGCGTCGCGCAGATCTACTCCGAGCAGCAGGAGATCGACTATCCGTCCACCCTCGTCGAGGGGGAGGCCAAGTGCCGCGCGTACTTGCGCGGACTGCTGGGCGACTGGCAGGCGCCGGGGATCACCAACGTCCTGCACGAGAGCCGCGGGGGATACGCCAACAACCGCGCTTCGATGCACGGTCTCGCCGCCAGGGCCGAGGCGGAGGGAGTGCGGATCGTCACGGGGGTGCGGGTCCTCGGTTTCGACCTGTCGGATGGCGCTGTTCGAGCCGTCGAGACCGACCAGGGCACGATTCGCTGCGATCAGATGGTCGTCGGGGTCGGACCCTGGGTCCGGGACTTCTGGACGATGCTCGACCTCCCGGCGACGATCGACATACAAGACCGAGACGGGCAGATGCACAGCGGCGTCGACATGTGGACCTACCTGTTCCTGCAGGAGGGGACGCTCGGTGTCGATCCGGGGCTCTTCACCGACACCCGGGGGCAGCTCCCGCCCGTCATCCACTTCGACTCCGACGCGCCCCTGTACGACGACAGCGGTGACGTCGTCACCGAGGAGATGTGGGGCATCTACTACAAGCCGGACTTCAACTTCGGCGGGGTGCAGGGGGGTGCCATGCCGGTCACGGTGGACAAGCCGGCCGCCGAGGTCACGGTGGACCCCTACGGACCGGCCAGCCCCGAGCACCGCGCGGACCCTGGTTTCGCCCGGATGTGGACCTCCGCGCTGGCCCACTGCCAGCAGCGGTTCGAGGGCACGAGTCACCTCTACAAGGATGAGAACTCCGGTGGGCTCGGCTGTTTCACGCCCGACAGCTTCCCCGTCATCGACACCTTCCGGCAGAACGTCCACATCGTCGCCGACTCCAACCACGGCTACAAGCTGATAGGCGTGGGCGACCTGGTGGCCCGCGAGCTCCGCGGCGAGCCGCAGGAGCTGCTCGCACCCTTCCGCTTCGACCGCTATCGACGCGGCGACCTGCACCCCACCAGCAGCTCTCCCTTCCCGTGGAGCTGATCAGTCCCGTGAGCTGAACCACCCGAGAAAGGTCACCGCACATGCGCATCCCTTACGACGTCCCGAAGATCCACATGTACAGCCGCATCCGCAAGTCGCCCTACTTCTACGCCTCC
>JBPCND010000010.1:0-2768 GCA_051001655.1 Nocardioides sp.
CCCGGGATGATCCGGGACGGCCTCCGCTACGTCCGCAACCGGCCGGATCTCGTGCTCGTGCTGACCATCGTGTTCTTCGCGGGCACCTTCGGACTCAACTTTCAGATGACCTCCGCGTTGATGGCCACCGACGTGTTCCACAAGGGAGCGACGGAGTACGGCCTGCTCGGCACCACGATGGCGGTCGGCTCGCTGGCGGGGGCGCTCCTCGCCGCACGGCGTGGACGACCTCGCTACCGGTTGGTGGTCCTTGCGGCCCTGGCCTTCGGCGCGGTCGAGATCCTGGCCGGCCTGGCGCCGTCGTACCTCACCTTCATGCTCATCACACCGGTGCTGGGGCCGACCGCGCTCACGATGATCACTGCGGCCAACGCCACGGTGCAGCTCAGCACGTCACCGATGATGCGGGGGCGCGTGATGGCGCTCTACATGATGATCTTCATGGGCGGCACCCCGCTCGGTGCACCGATCGTCGGCTGGATCGGCGAGGTGTTCGGCGCGCGCTGGACGCTGATCGGCGGCGGTCTCGGCACGATTCTGGGCACGTTGCTGGCCGCGGCTGTCTTCAGTCGAAGGCAGGGCATGCTCGATCCCGAGGTCAACGACCGGCGCCGGGTGTTCTCGCCGGGCGACGGTCAGCGGTTCACCAGGGTCGTCTCGAAGGTGTAGAGATCGGGTCGGTAGAGGTGGGTTCCGTACTCCACGGCTCGGCCCTTGTCGTCGAACGACGTCCGCTCCATGGTGAGCACCGGGTCGCCCGCGCGGCCACCGAGATGCCGGGCTTCCTCCGGCGCAGCGCGTCGGGCACCGATCGTCTGGTGGGCGACGCGGAGATGGACCGCCATCACCCGGAAGTGCTCGTAGAGTCCGACCATGGCCAGGTCGACCGTGCTCAGGTCCGTGATGTCCTGAGGCACGTAGTTGCGCATGAGGGCGAGCGGCTCCCCGGAGACCGAGCGCAGTCGGTCCAGGCGCCACAACGGGGTGCCCGTGGCCACCTTCAGACGCTCGGCCGGCTCGCCCGCCGCACCCAGGGCCTCGAGACTGAGCACGAGAGTCGCGGGATGCTGGCCTGCGCGGCGGAGGTCGTCGTTGAGACTCGTCAGCGCCACCGACCGGCGGATGGGCGCGTGCACGACCTGGGTGCCCACTCCGCGTCGCCGCACCAGCATCCCCTTGTCCACCAGCAGCTGGATGGCCTGGCGCAGGGTGGGGCGGGAGAGCCCGAACTGGTCGGCGAGCACCACCTCGTTGGCGATCCGGTCCCCGGGCAGCAGGGTGCCGCTGAGGATCGCGTGCTCGAGCTGCTCGGCCACCTGGAAGTACAACGGGACCGGGCTGGACCGGTCCACGACCACGTCGTGGAATGCAGCCACCATGTCGCACGCCTCCGATCGACGTGAGGTGCCGTCGGCCTCGAGGGTAATCCACCTGATGTCCCAATGTCAGTATGTCAGGACAAAGTCTTGACAGTCGTTGCCCGGATCACCACAATCACCTCCATGACGCCGCCGGACATCGACCGCCCCGGGCGCTCGAAGCAGCCCGCCGTCCGCGACTCTTTTGCGGCGCGACTTGCCGGTGCTCCGATCTCCTGGGGGGTCTGCGAGGTCCCGGGCTGGGGCTACCAACTGGACGCGGAGACGGTGCTCTCCCAGATGCGTGACCTCGGCCTCGCCGCCACCGAGTTCGGTCCGGTCGGGTTCCTCGCCGAGGAGCCGACCGCCCTGACGGCCCAGCTCGACGGCTACGGACTGCAGGCCGTCGGCGGCTTCCTGCCGGTCCTGCTGCACGACCCCCGGCACGACCCCCTGCCCGAGGTGGAGACGTTCACCGACGCTTGTCTCGCTGCGGGAGCCGGCGTCGTCGTGCTGGCCGCCTTCACCGGTGTCGAGGGGTACGATGACCGACCGGTCCTCGACGACGACGGCTGGGACGTCCTGCTCGCCAACCTCGACCGGATCAGCGAGCACGCACACGCACGCGGCCTCGTGGCTGCGCTGCATCCCCACATCGGCACGATGGTCCAGACCGGGGAGGAGACTGAGCGCGTGCTCGCAGGATCCCGGATCGGGCTGTGTGTCGACACCGGGCACCTTGCGGTCGGTGGCGCCGATCCCGTCGCGCTCACCGCCGCGCACGTCGACCGCGTCGTCCACGTGCATCTCAAGGACGTCAACGCAGCTCTGGCCCGGCAGGTCGTGGACGGCACCACAGCCTTCGGTGACGCGGTGCGGGCCGGGTTGTTCCGGCCGCTCGGCGAGGGCGACGTGGACATCGCGGCGCTGGTCCGCAACCTGGAGGCATCGGGCTACGCAGGCTGGTACGTCCTCGAGCAGGACGTGATGCTCACGGGTCGTCCGGAGGGCGAGGGGCCGTTCGATGACGTCCGGCGCTGCCTGGACTTCCTGCGGGGTGTCATGGCATGACGGTGTCGCCACACTTCGAGGTGCTCACGATGGGTCGGGTCGGTGTCGACCTCTACCCCCACCAGGTCGGGGTGCCGTTGGAGGCGGTCACGTCGTTCGGCAAGTATCTTGGTGGCAGCCCGACCAACGTCGCCGTCGCCGCAGCCCGCCACGGTCGCCGCACAGCGTTCATCACCCGGACCGGAGCGGACCCGTTCGGTCGGTTCATCCACCAGGCACTTGCGGGCTTCGGGGTGGACGACCGTTACGTCACCGAGGTCGAGGATCTGCCGACGCCGGTGACCTTCTGCGAGATCTTTCCTCCCGACGACTTCCCGCTCTACTTCTACCGCCAGCCGA
>JBPCND010000011.1:0-12617 GCA_051001655.1 Nocardioides sp.
CCGAGGATGACCCCGGCCCGCACCAGCACGGCACGCTCACCCCATGCCTCCTCGACTGCCAGCTCGCCGCCTCGCTTGTCCCTGCCGTAGTCGAGCGCCTCGGCGTCGGAAGCGGACTCCACGGTGCGGGCGCTCTCGTCGAGACCGCGTGGGGTCGGGCGGGCGTACACGGCCCGGCTGGAGATGTAGACGTAGCGATCCGCCTGACCGGCAAGCGTCCGGGCACTGTCGCGCACGACGTACGGCGCTCCCGCCCAGGTGTCCACGACGGCGTCCCACCGGCCGGCCGACAGCTGCTGGAGGTCGGCGGACACGGTCCGGTCACCGACGAGCTGGGTCGCTCCGGAGGGGGGCCCGCCGCTGAGTCCACGGTTGAACACCGTCACCTCAGCACCGCGGGTGACGGCCGCGGCAACCACAGAGCCGCCCACGAACGACGAGCCGCCCAGCACCAGGAGTCGCATCAACAGACGGTACGCCGGAGTCAGTCCGTGGAAGGTCGACGCCGCAGGGCCTTGGTCCGG
Organism: Nocardioides sp.; assembly: GCA_051001655.1. Taxonomy (GTDB): domain Bacteria; phylum Actinomycetota; class Actinomycetes; order Propionibacteriales; family Nocardioidaceae; genus Nocardioides_B. The sequence continues at coordinate 525 of JBPCND010000011.1, forward strand.
CCGCGCTGCGACTTGTCGGTCAGGCGACGCTCCTTGGCGCCTCGCGACGGCTTCGTCGGTCGACGGCGGGGCGGCGGAGGTGCGGTGGCCTCGACGAGCAGCTCGGCCATCCGGGTCCGAGCGGCCTCGCGGTTGCGGTGCTGCGAGCGGTACTCCGACGCGGTGACGGTCAGCACTCCGTCGGCGAGCCGGCCGGTGAGCCGTGCGGCCGCTCGGATGCGCAGGTGGTCCGGCAGCCGGGCCGCGTCGAGGTCGAGGCTGAGCTCCACCCGGGAGTCCGAGGTGTTCACCGACTGGCCGCCCGGCCCGCTCGACCGGCTGAACCGCCAGTGCAAGGCGTCGGCAGGGATCTCCACTCCGCGGACGGTGAGGCCGTTCATGCGTCGTGCCCGGGGGAGTCGGAGGTGGAAGAGTCGGGCACCGGCTCAGGCTGAGCGCCGACCCGGGCGACGCAGCGCGCCGCCGTACTCATCGCGAGATCCGCCCCGCCGACCAGGAAGCCGGCCGTCAGCGCGTCGCCCGCCCCGGTCGCGTCGACGACCGGACCGGGCACCGGCGGCCGAGGGTCGGGGACCCCGTCGACGACGAACGTCGCGCCGCGGGAACCGTGCTTGAGGACCAGGACCGACCGCCCCCCGCTGCCGAGCTCCGACGACGCAAGCGGGGTGCCCGGGGGATGGGTCGCCGCCCACTCGGCGTCGTTGGCGAAGACGGCCGACGGCTCCAACGACTGCCACAGCGTGCGGAACCGCTCGGCGCCATAGGCCGTGACCATCGAGCCCGACGCCAGGTCGACCGCGATCCGCGACCCCTGCGCTCGCGCCATGGCCGCCAGCAAGAGGATCGCCTCCGGCGCCGGAGCTCGCAGCAGCGCGTAACCGGAAACGAACAGCCAGTCCACGCCCGCGAGCCATCGGTCGGGCTCGAGCCGTGACAGCCACGAGATGTCCCCGGCGTCCGAGGCCAACGAGCGAGAGCCGGCCGCGACGATGGACACGACCGCACCCGGGCATGCCACCAAGGGCCCGTGCACCGTCACCCCACGCGCGGCGAGGGCCTCCGAAACGAGCAGACCGTGCCCGTGCACCGACCGCGGCCCTACCACACGCGCCGTGCCTCCGAGCGAGGCAACCCAGCCGGCGACGTTGGCGGCCTGACCGCCTGCCGCGAAGGTGATCCTCGCTGGAGTGTCATCGTCGGGAACGAGGCCTGCGGGCGCCTCGACGAGGACGTCGAGCATCACGTCGCCCAGGCAGGCAACGGTCACGGGGGGAGCCATCGGCTCCGGCATGCCTCCTCCTCGCCGTGTCCGAACAGTGGTTCGGCACAATGCCCCGGTGACCATTCGCCAGAGCCTGCCGCTCGTCGTTGCCGACGAGGTGTCCGACGCTATTGCATCGGGCGCCGGTGTCGTCGCCCTCGAGTCCACGATCATCAGCCACGGCCTCCCGACCGATTCGGCCGCGGCCACCGCGCGGCGGATCGAGGAAGCCGTACGTCGTCAGGGTGCCGTCCCCGCAACGATCGCCCTCGTCGGCGGGACGATCCGGATCGGCCTCGACGAGAACGCCCTGGTCCGGGTCGCCGAGGATGCCGAGGTCGTCAAGGCCAGCATCCGCGACCTCGGGATCGTGATGAGCCGGGGCCTGACCGGTGCCACGACAGTTGCCGCGACGTCGTACCTCGCCCACCTCACCGGGATCCGCGTCTTCGCCACCGGAGGGCTCGGCGGTGTGCACCGCGACGCGCAGCACACCTGGGACGAGTCGGCCGACCTCGGCGCTCTGGCTACCCTCCCGGTCACCGTGGTGTGTGCCGGGGTGAAGTCGATCCTCGACGTGCCGGCCACCCTCGAGCGGCTGGAGACTCTGTCGGTGACCGTGGTCGGCTACGGCACGGACACGTTCCCCGGCTTCTACGTCCGCGACACCGGCCTGCCGGTGCCGTGGCGTCTCGACAGCCCGGTCGAAGTTGCGGACATGATGCGCCACCGGGATCTGCTTGGTCTGCGGCAGGGCGTCGTGGTCGCCCACCCGATCGACGCGGCAGAGGAGATGGACCTCGCGCTCCATCAACGCACGTTGGAGTCGGGATTGGCAGAGCTCAGGCGTCGCGGAGTCAACGGCAAGGACGTGACGCCGTTCCTGTTGAGCTGGTTTCACGAGCAGACCGAGGGTGCCAGCCTGACCGCCAACGTCGCCCTCGTGCTCAGCAACGCACGCCTTGCGGCAGAGATCTCCCTCGCCTGAGCGGCACGGACCTCGGGAGTCGAACCTGTCGAGCGGGGAGTGGAGGAGCGTGCCGGACCGGGAGCGCCTCACGGCGCGTGGCCGCTCGTAGCGGCTCATTTTGGGACCCGGGGCTGCCGCGGTCCGGCACATCAGACAGTGTACAAGCCGGGAGCCCCGGTCCAAGGCCATCGGACATGCCCGACCGACCTAGGCGAGCTCGCCGGACGCCTCGAGTCGGGCCGCATGCTCGAGCTGGTCGGCCATCGTCACCAGCTTCGCCGCCGAGAGGTCGGAGTCGTACGGCGTCGTGGCATGCGTCGCGCCGACCCGCGCCCGCCCGGCCGCGACGACTCGAGCGAACGCCGCCGCCCGCCAGAGCGTGTCGGAGAAGTCGCCGCGGACCACGCCGCGGAGCACCTCGTCGGCGAGCTGGCGGACCTCGTCGGGTCCCGGGGGATCCACGACGCCGGCCACCACCTCGTGCACCGGGGTGTGTCGCCGACCGGCGTCGAACTCGCGGGCGGCCGCTGTCGGGTCGGCGTACACCCAGGTCCGCAGCAGGAAGAGCCGCCACAGGCAGCCGGCGAGCGAGTTGGCCGGCGACCCGGACCAGAGGTCGGCAAGGGTGTCGAGGCCCTGGGTGTCGGCGAGATGGACCACCCGGGCAACCACCGCCTCGTCGGCCTCGCCCCGTGCGCCGCGCACGAGCAGGGATGCGCAGCGATCGGCGGCGGCGGAGCGCTCGCCGGGGTCACACTCGGCGGTCATCTCCTCGAAGTGCCGGGCGCCCGGGAACGCCGGACGACGGGGGCGCGGTTGCTCGGACATCGGGGTCCACCCTAGGTCCCCCCACCGTGGCAGAGCGTGAAACGGGGTGAGAGTGGTCCTCGCCGGGCCGGGAGGCAGCCTTCATGAGGAGATGCGAGCAGCGGCCCGGCGTACCGCCTCGACCATCGGCTCCTGGCCGGGCGCGTAGTTGTAGTCCTGGCCGTAGAGGACCATCTGCACCACGGCCACCCGGCTGCCGACCAGTGCGACCCCTTCGGCGTCGAAGGCAGCCACCTCCGGGTCGTCGCCGATCGGGGCGTACTTGAGCAGCCACCAGCCGGCCTGTCCCTGTTCGACGCTGACATCCTCGAGGAGACTCACGTCGGTGCGTGGGTAGGCCCTGAGCTGCGCCGGACAGGTCTCCCGCCACGACAGCACGGTCTGGTAGGCCCGCCAGGCGGTCTTGCGGTCCGCGAAGTCGGCGACGAGCTCGGAGGCGGTCGCATTGCCGTTCGGCGGTGGGTCGTAGCTGCGGTAGGCGACCTCGGTGGCCCCGGTCGAGAGCATGGAGAAGCGGTGACAGGTGCCGGCCAGCCGGCCCGGCTCGGCCGGCCGGGTGCGTCCCTGCGACCAGGCGAACTCCTCGTTGAAGCCGGGCACCTGGTCGGCCGGCAGCAGGGCCTCGGTCAGGGACATCGGCTCGTCCGGGGACGGTAACGACGACGGCGACGGCGACGGTGACGGTGACGGCGCCTCGGACGTCTGCTCAGGCGAAGGGCTGCTGGTGTCGGTGGGGGAGTCGGTCTCTGCCGGGCTCGGGCTGGAGCTCGGGGTCGGGCTCGAGCCTGTCCCCGGCGACTCGCTGCTCTCCGGGCCGGAGGTGTCCTCAGGATCCCCGGACCCGACGTCGCATCCGGCCGTCACGGCGAGGAAGACCACGGCGGCCAGGGAGAGGATCCGAGAGGTCCGGCGAGCCGGGGTGCGGCATGTCATCACGAGGTGTCCTTCACTGTCCGAGACGTGGGGCACCCAGCCTAGGTGTGGGGGCGTCCGGGTTCGCCGACGTGGATTGGCGTGTCCCGATACCGTGAGTTGGGGTCCGTGGTCGCGGATCTCCGTCGCCGTTCGTCTCGGAAGGGGGTCCCCGAGTTGTCACAGGAAGCGCGCGCGCGCATCGGCGTTGCTGCGTTGGTGACGACCGCCCTGATGATGACGGGCTGCACCACCGATCCGGACCTCGCTCCGACCGGGACGTCTGAGGCGCCGAGCTCGACCTCCGCCGATGTCGACCCCGGGACAGTCGGACCGGTGACGCTCCGTTTCGGAGTCTCCGGCGACGAGGTGCTGCGTGCAGCGTACGAGAAACTCGGTCGCGTCTACACGAACGCGCACCCCGAGGTCACCGTCGAGCTCGTGGGGCTGCAGGGAGGGCGTGCCCTGGTGGACGAGGTTCGGGCGGAGCCGCTCGACGTGTTCGTGGCCACCAACGAAGAGGCACCCCAGCTCGTCGTGGACGAGCTGGTGCAGCCGGTCGACCAGCTCCTCGAGGAGCGCGGCGTCACCTTCGGCGACGACTACCAACGCCACGGCGTCGAGGGGTTCAGTGCCGAGCAGGCACTGCAGTGCATGCCGTACGACGTCTCTCCCCTCGTCGTCTTCTACAACCCCGGACTGGTCCCCTTCCGGCGGCTGGTCGAGCCGGGGGACACTCCCCCCTCTCCGACCACGGGGTGGACGTGGGCGCAGTTCGGCAGGGCCGCCCGCCTGATGTCGAGGCAGGGGGTCAGGGGCGCCTACATCGAGCCACGGCTCGACACGCTGATCGCGCTGACCCGCTCAGCTGGCGCGGACATCGTCGACGACCCGCAGGAGGCGACCACCCTCACCTTCGCCGACGAGTCCACCCGCGCTGCCCTCGAGGTGATCCTCGCCGTGGTGCGGGACCCGGAGATCACCCCGACCATCGAGCAGCTGGAGAAGATCGACGGTGTTCGTCGTTTCGCTCAGGAGAAGGTCGGCATGATGTTCGGGACGAGAGCACTCGTGCCCGAGCTGCGACAGCGTGCGGGTTTCGATTTCGACGTGTTCCCCCTGCCCAGGTTGGCGCGCACCCGCAGCGTCTCCGACGTGACCGGCTTCTGTCTGTCGTCGACCACCGAGCACGCCGAGGCCGCAGTCGACTTCCTGGCGTTCGCGACGAAAGACCGCGGAGCAGAGATCCTTGCGGAATCGGGCGCCGTGGTGCCTGCACATCTGCCGACGCTGAACTCGCTGGCGTTCACCCAACCGGGTGAGGCCCCCAGCAGCGCGTTGGTGTTCGACGAGATGGTGGAACGTTCCTACCTGGTGCCGTTCAACCCGAACTGGCCGGAGCTTCGCCAGGCCGTGGAGCCGGAGGTGATGACGATGTTCGACGACCCGGTGATCGACCTGGATCTGCTGCTTCCACGGATCGACGCGAAGTCCCGAGCAATCCTGACGCCGGAGCAGGCGACGAGCGGATAGCCGTCGCGTCCGACCCGTTGCGGGTGGAGGTCAGACCTGGGCATCCCGGATCGCCCGGGTGAGCACGTCGCGGGTGAGCTCGACCTGCCAGGGCCGGGCGCCGAACCCCGCGAGCCGATCGCCGACCAGGTCGGTCAAGCCGTTGCCCGGGTCACCGACGCCGCCGTCGCACGGGTCGCTGGGGGGCTCCCACAACAGGCGACGCACGTAGTCAGGGGTGATCAGGTTCTCCACCGGAAGGTTCAGCTCCTCAGCCAGCTCCTTGAGCCCGGCGCGCGCCAGCGTCAACCGGGCGGCTGCGATCGGGTCCCGGTCCGCCCACGTGCGGGGTGGGGGCGGACCGTCGTACCGTGCACCGACCGGTGGCAGGTCCTCCTCGGGGAGTGTTCGCGCCTTATGGAGCGCGGCGACCCACTGGGTCGAGTAGCGGGCCGCGCCGCGACCGTTGAAACCCTTGAGACCGAGCAGCGAAGGCTTGTCGCGCGGCAGGGCGTTGGCGGCCTCGACGATCGCGGAGTCGGGGATGATCCGCCCCGGCGTGACGTCGCGCCTCTCGGCAATGTCGTTGCGGGTCTCCCAGAGCGCGCGTACGGCGGCGACGGCACGTCGACCGCGAGCCCGGTGCATGCCTGAGGTACGACGCCAGGGGTCCAGACGTGGCTCCGAGGGACCCGAGCTGACCAGATGGGCGAACTCCTGGCGGGCCCACTCGGCCTTGCCGGTCGCCTCGAGCTCGGCCCCGAGGACGTCTCGCAGCTCGATCAGGACCTCGACGTCGAGGGCGGCGTACACCAGCCACGGGCCGGGCAGGGGACGCGTCGACCAGTCGACGGCGGAGTGTTCCTTGCGCATGCGCTTGCCGACGATCGTCTCGACCAAGGTCGCCAGACCTACCCTCGGGTAGCCGAGCAGCCGCCCGGCGAGCTCGGTGTCGAAGAGATTCGTGGGCCGCAGGCCGATCTCGGCGAGACAGGACAGATCCTGGCCGGCAGCGTGCAGGATCCACTCGGCGTCGCCGATGGCTTCCTGGAGGGCGTCGAGACGGCCCAGGCCGATCGGGTCGATCAGCGCGGTCCCAGCGCCCTCACGGCGGAGCTGGACGAGGTAGGCACGAGCGGAGTACTTGTAGCCCGACGCACGCTCGGCGTCGATCGCCACGGGGCCGGTGCCCGAGCTCACCGCCGCGGCCACGTCGGCGAGTGCCGCGGGTGTCTGGACCACCGGGGGGAGACCGTCGCGCAGCTCGAGCAGCGGCGCCTCTGGAGCAACTTCGACGGGCTCGACGGGCTCGATGGGTTCTTAGGGCTCGATGGGTTCCTCGGGTGTCTCCTGCTCGTCGGTCATCAGTAGGGGCCGCGCTGTCCCCGGCGGCTGGGCAGCGGCGCGACCCCTTCCGGCACAGGGGGGAGGCCCGAGGCGGTGCACAACAGCTCGGCCCAGGCCTCGACGTGAGGCCCCAGGTCAAGCGCTGCGTCCGACGCGGCCACCGGCGTCCACGAGGCCCGGATCTCGAACTGAGCGGTGGCCTCCTCCTCGGACAGCGAGCCGAAGCTCTCCGAGGCGACCTTCGTGACGGTGCCCGACGGCGCCAGGTAGCCCGCGCCATGGGCCTCGAGCGCCTCCGTCAGCCACGTCCAGCCGACCTCGCCGAGGAAGGGGTCGTTGGCCATCTCGGGGTCGATCTCGGCGCGGGCGTAGGCCACACATCGGTAGGTGCCGGCCCAGGCGTCGTTTCCGGTGGGGTCGTGCAGCAGCACGATGCGTCCGGTGCCGACGTCCTCGCCGTCGACGGTGACGTCTGCGGAGAGGGCCGAGGCAAAGGGCGCGATCCGCTGCGGTGCGGGCATCTCCTCGCAGAAGATCTCCGGGCGCAGCCGAGCCGCGCGCATCTGCGCTACGGCGGCCCGGAACTCCTCCGGGAACGCGGAGGGGTCCACACGAGGCTCTTGACGTGCGGCCATGGCCCCACACTAGGCGCCGACCGTCGGGACCGGTGCCTCGACACGCAGCCTGACCTGGGAGGATCGTCGCCGTGACGACCCCTGCTGACCGACTGCTCGACTCCGCGTTCCTCCGGGCCGCCCGCGGTGAGCCGGTGCCGCACACGCCGGTCTGGTTCATGAGGCAGGCCGGGCGATCGCTTCCGGAGTACCGCAAGCTCCGCGAAGGGGTCGCGATGCTGGAGTCCTGCACACGGCCCGAGCTGGTCGCGGAGATCACGCTGCAGCCGGTGCGACGGTACGGCGTCGACGCGGCCATCCTCTTCTCCGACATCGTGCTGCCGATGAAGGCCGTAGGTGTCGACCTCGACATCGTGCCCGGGGTCGGCCCCGTGGTCGCCCATCCGGTCGAGACGTTGGCCGACGTCGGCGCGATCCCCGAGCTCACCCCCGAGCACGTCCCCTACATCACCGAGTCGGTCCGGACCCTGGTCGGCGAGCTTGGCGCCACGCCGTTGATCGGCTTCGCCGGCGCGCCGTTCACTGTGGCGTCGTACCTCGTCGAGGGCGGGCCGTCCAAGGAGCACGCGAAGACCAAGGCGATGATGTTCGGTGCCCCCGACGTCTGGGACGCGCTGATGCGCAGGATCGCGGCCATCTCGGCGGCCTACCTCGCCGTGCAGGTCGCCGCGGGTGCATCCGCCGTGCAGCTCTTTGACTCCTGGGCGGGGGCGCTGTCGCCGGCGGACTACCGCCGCTTCGTGATGCCCTACTCGGCCTCCGTGCTCGCCGCCGCGGGTGGTCTCGGGGTCCCCCGGATCCACTTCGGGGTCGGCACCGGCGAGCTGCTCGGGCTGATGGGTGACGCGGGTGCCGACGTGGTCGGTGTGGACTGGCGCGTTCCGCTGGCCGACGGGATCCACCGCGTAGGCGGACGGGTCGTCCAGGGCAACCTCGACCCGTCGCTGGTGTTCGCACCGACCGAGGTCATGCTCGCGCGGGCCGCGGAGGTGCTGTCGGCCGGCCGGGCCGCTCCCGGGCACATCTTCAACCTGGGTCACGGCGTGATGCCCTCGACCGACCCCGACCAGCTGGCCCGCCTGACCGACTTCGTCCACGAGGCCCCCCCTCGTTGAGTCGCCACTCCTTCCGGTGCGAGTGGTCAACTCTTCCGCCTATCCGTAGGAAAGACTGACCGCTCAATGAGGAAAGGCTGGCTACTCAACGGGAAGGTCGGTCGGTGGGTGGGTTCCCACACTGGGTCAGTCGGAGGATGCGGTGCCCGCGGGAGCCGTGGGCGCGGGACGACGGACCAGCCGTCTGACCAGGAGCCAGGCCGGGATGCCGATGAGGGCCAGGGCCGCGGCGAACGGGAGGACCGCTCCCACGATCGTCAGGACGACGACGACGGTGTCCACCAGCGCCGACCAGCCGCTCTTGATCCCGCTGATGAACCCGGCGTCCTCGAGCGCACCCGGAGGCGCGACGTACTTCTTGGGGGTCGAGAGGTAGACGCTGATCGTGGACATCGAGGTCTGGTCCGTGAGATAGCTCTGCTGCGCCTTGAGCGACTGCAGCTCCGACTCACGCTCGGTGATCTGCTGCTCGTAGCGGATCAGGTCGTCAATGTCCCGCGCGTCGCGCTGGTAGTCCTGCAGCCGGTCCAGACTCGTCTCGAGGGTCTCCACCCGTTCGTCCACGTCGATGACCTCGGTCGTCACGTCCTTGGCCGCGGTGTCGGCGTGCTTCACCGTCCCCAGGGCCGCGATCCCGGCCATCGCCGCGTCGAAGGAGTCCACGGGGACCCGCACCACCAAGGTCGAGCGCTCGATCTCGCCGTCGGGGTCGTGTTCGGTCTGCTCCCTGTCGAGGGTGCCGCCGAGGGCAGCAAGGAGGTCGTCGAGCTCACTGCGAGCTGCGTCGAGGTCGTCGTTGGTGACGGCAACCTCGCCGGTCCTGATCACCGATCGGACCTGGACGACGGCGCGGTTGAGCTCGCTGGCCGAATCCCCTCCGGCGCTCGACCTCGTGCCGCCCTCAGCGAACGTGAGATCCCCGGACTGACCGCCCGCGGAGTCTTCAGCGGTTTGCGTATCCATGCCACCACCACCACCGCTGCAGGCGCTGGTCAGCGCCACCATCAGCACCACGGCGGCTCCCGCCGCGAACCGCTTCGTCGTCGTGTTCATGCTCGGTGTGACGCGCCTCATCCCTGCACGGTTCCACCCAGGTGGCGGCGGTGGGGAGACCTTTGCCAATCTGTGACCATGCCCCCGCACACGCCGCCCGTCCACCCGCTGCACGTCGTGGTCGTCGGCGGTGGGATCTCGGGTCTGGCAGCAGGCGCCGCAGTACGCCGGCAGCGGCCCGATGTCACGGTGACCGTGCTCGAGGCCTCGCCGGTGGTCGGCGGCAAGCTCGCCCTGGCCGAGGTCGCCGGGGTCACCGTCGACGCGGGGGCCGAGGCGATGCTCAACCGGCGGCCCGAGGCGGTGTCGCTGGCCCGGGACTCCGGGCTCGGCGACAAGATCGTGCACCCGCGGACGATCAGCGCGTCCCTGTGGAGCCGCGGGCAGATGCGCCCGATGCCGCGCACCATGATGGGTGTGCCCACCGACGCCCGGGTCCTGGCCGAGAGCGGCGTGATCTCCAAGGCCGGCCTGGCCCGAGTTGCTCTCTACGCGGTGCTCCCTGCGACTCGGCTCGACGACCGTGACGTGATCATCGACTGGCTCGTCGAGGAGAGGTTCGGCAGGGAGGTCGTCGACCGGCTCGTCGAGCCCCTGCTCGGCGGCGTCTATGCCGGACATGCCCGGGAGCTTTCGGCTCGTGCCGCCGTGCCCCAGGTGGTGGAACTGCTCGACCGAGACCGGTCCATGATGCGGGCAGCTGCTGCGGCGACGGGCGCACCGGGACCAGACGCGCCACCTGTCTTCGCCGGCCTCGTCGGCGGGGTGGGCCGCCTGCCGCCGGCCGTGGCCGAGTCGGCAGGGCTCGACGTGCACACCGGCACGACCGTCCGGGACCTGGCTCGTGCGGCGGGCGGCGGCTGGCACCTGGTGGTCGGCTCGCCGGCCGATCCCGAGATCGTGCACGCCGATGCGGTCGTGCTGGCGACACCGGCCCGGGCGACCGGACGGCTGCTGGCGGACGTCGCCCCGGACGCGGCCCTCGAGGTCGCCCGGATCGAGTCGGCCTCGATGGCCGTCATCACCCTGGCGTTCCGGTCCCGCGACGTCCCCGAGGACCTCCGTCAGGGTGCGACGTCGGGGTTCCTGGTGCCTCCGGTCGACCGTCGCCGGGTCAAGGCGGCGACGTACTCCTACTCCAAGTGGGACTGGGTCCGCGACGCCGGACGCGGTGCTCTCGACGGTGAGGACGTGTTGCTGGTCCGCTGCTCCATCGGGCGGCATCGGGAGGAGCAGGTGCTCCAGGTCGATGACACCGAGCTCGTGCAGATGGCTCTGGAGGATCTCGCGGACGCGGCCGGGCTCTCGGTCCGGCCGGTCGAGTGCCACGTGCAGCGGTGGGGTGGCGGGCTTCCGCAGTACGCCGTCGGGCACCTCGACCGGGTCCGTCACATCCGGGCATCGGTTGCTCGTGTCCCCGGTCTCGCGGTCTGCGGCGCGGCGTACGACGGGCTCGGGATCCCCGCCTGCATCGCGTCCGCCGAGAAGGCAGCCAGCCTGATCCTCGACGGGTTGCCGGATCGTGAACCTCGTCGTGGAGAATGAGATCATGACCGAGGCAGCCAAGCGACCGAATCAGGGCAAGGCCGCGAAAGGCCTGAACGAGACCATCCGCTACACCGCCTGGTCGGTCTTCCGGTTGCGTGACGTGATCGGTGACGCGGACCGGGAGGTCGAGGCCAACGAGGTCGAGAAGCTGGTCGAGTCGCTCGCCGCGGAGGACGTCACCGTCCGTGGGATGTACGACGTCGCAGGCCTGCGTGCCGACGCCGACCTCATGGTCTGGTGGCACGCGGAGACGGCCGACGCACTGCAGGACGCCTACCACCGGTTCCGCCGGACGGCCTTCGGCACCCGCCTCGACCCGGTGTGGTCGCAGATGGCGCTGCACCGGCCGGCCGAGTTCAACAAGAGCCACATCCCGGCCTTCCTCGCGGACGAGGAGCCGCGGGCCTACATCTGCGTCTACCCGTTCGTGCGCTCCTACGAGTGGTATCTCCTCGAGGACTCCGAGCGTCGCGGGATGCTCGCTGAACACGGCATGATGGCCCGCGACTTCGCCGACGTGCGCGCCAACACGGTGGCGGCCTTCGTGCTCGGTGACTACGAGTGGCTGTTGGCCTTCGAGGCCGACGAGCTGCACCGGATCGTCGACATGATGCGCCACCTGCGGGCCTCGGACGCGCGGCGGCACGTGCGCGAGGAGGTCCCGGTCTACACCGGCCGTCGCCGTACCCCGACCCAGCTCGTCCACGACCTCCCCTGACCCACAGCCGAGTCGGCACGTCCGCACGTCGAACCGTCGCCGGCTCGGCTGCGTCCCATGAGGAGTCACTCGGAGGAAAGGAGAGCTATGAGGCGTTCGGTGCTGGCATCGCTGCTGTCCCTGGCCGTGCCGGCCGCGGGGTGCGGTGAGGCGACCACCGCGCCGCGACCCTCCACCGACGGGACGGGCACCCG
>JBPCND010000012.1:0-4804 GCA_051001655.1 Nocardioides sp.
TGAGGCCGAAGGTGCCCGCGAAGAACACGATGGTCAGCACGAGCACCAGGTCCGGCCGGTTGCGGACGTAGCGGAGGCCGTCCCGGATCATCCCGGGGCCACGCACCGCCAGCTCCGGGGTGTCGAGGTCGGCTGTCCGCATCCGCTGCAGCACAAAGATGACTGCGCCGTAGCTGAACGCGTTGGCGATGATCACCCAACCGGTGGCTTCGACGCCCGATCCGCCTGCGGCGATGAGCAGCCCGGCGAGGGCCGGCCCGACGATCCGGGCGGCGTTGAACGAGGCGCTGTTCAGACCGACCGCGTTGGTGAGGTCGTCCGGTCCGACCATCTCGCTGACGAACGACTGCCGGGCCGGGGCGTCGAAGGCCGTGCCGATCCCGAACACGAAGGCCAGCACGTAGACGTGCCACGGCTGGGCCGTCCCGGTGACGGCCAGGATCCCGAGGAGTAGCGCGGGCCCGGCCATCATGAGCTGGGTGACCTGGAGCAGCCGGCGCTTCGGGAACCGGTCGGCGATGAGGCCGGCGTACGGCGAGAGCAGCAGCATCGGCAGGAATTGGAGACCGGTGGTGATGCCGAGGGCGGTGCCGCTGTTGGCCGTCAGCTGGAGGACCAGCCAGTCCTGGGCGACCCGCTGCATCCACGTCCCGGTGTTCGAGACCACACCACCGGCTGCGTAGAGCCGGTAGTTGCGGTTCGAGAGTGCCTGGAAGGTGGGGCTCATCCGGGGTCCCCGCTGAGGCGCGAGCGCAGCGAGTGGCTCGGTGGGGTGGTCAAGCGTGGGCCAGCCTTTCGATGATGGGTGCTGCCTCACGCAGCACGTGGCGTTCTTCGGGGGTCAGCTCGCGGAGTCGTCGGGCCAGCCAGGCGTCGCGTCGCTTGCGGTCCGCGGCCAGGGTCTCCTTGCCCTGTTCGGAGAGCGCGACGACGACCTGGCGCCGGTCGGTGTCGTGGGCGCGTCGCTCGAGGTAGCCGCCGTCTACGAGGCAGTTCACCGTCCGGGTCATCGACGGCGGCTGGACCCGTTCGAGTGCGGCGAGCTCCCCGACGCTGCACTCACCGTTGCGGAAGAGCGCGCCGAGGACCGAGAGCTGCCCGACCGGCAGCAGCTCGTTCAACGGGTCGCGTTCGGACCGCAGTCGGCGGGTCAGCCGGGCGACGGACATCCGTAGGCTGGACGCGAGGCCGCTGTCGGTGCGGGAGACCTGCTCGACGGAAGGGGGCATAGTGTTTAGCATAACTCATTACCCTCGCTAAGCATTCCCGGCTTGAGCCCGCATAGCCGCCACTCAGTGACCGTCGAGCCGCCACTCAGCCGAGGTCGCGCCCGCGGAAACCGAGCAACCCCACCGCGGTGAGTACGGCGGCCAGCAGCACGAGCAGCGCCAGCAGACCTACCGCGACCGGCTCGACCGGGACGGCGGGGAGGTGCTCGAACGGCGAGACGCCCCGAGGACGGCAGGCCGACGAAGCGTCGCTCCGGACGACGCCGTCAGCCAGACCGAGCCCGAGGCCATCGGCGGTCACGAGGGCCGCTGCCCCTCCGGCCGTGACGAGCAGGGGGGCGAGCAGCGCCCGGCTGCGGGAGACCGACGTGCCAGCACGGGCTCGAGCCGGCCCGGCGGTCTCCTCGCCCCGCAGACGCCTCCATCAGCGGGTCGAGTCCCGACGTCGGCTCGTCGAGCAGCAGCATCTCGGCATCCGAGGCGAGCCCGGCGACGAGAGCGACCTTCTGCCGGTTCCCCTTGGAGTAGAGCGGGCCTTCTTCGTCGGGTCGAGGTCGAAGCGCTCGAGCAGCGTCGCACGCCGGACAGGGTCGAGGCCGCCGCGTGCCACGTCGAGGTCGAGACCGTCGAGGGCGCGGGTGGCGCCGTAGTCCTTCACCGCACCGCTGGCAGAGATGGCGGACGTCATGATCAGCAGGCTGGGCCCGGGCAGACGAGCTGCGGGCATCGGCCCCGCGTCCGGCGCGCGCAGCCTGGGGGCCCTGGCCCCATGTGGCGCGGGGTTACGGCCGGCTGCCGTGCGGCATACCGACTGCGAACCGTCCACAACGCCGGGTACGTCGCCGCGGCCGGCGCTCGAGGGCGGACGCCTGGGCGCCCGTCGGTCAGGCGCCGAGCAGCTGACGGACCGGGTCGATCGCGAAGTAGACCACGAACAGGGCTGACACGACCCACATCAGCGGGTGGACGTCGCCCGCCTTGCCGCGCACGGTCTTGACCAGGACGTAGGCGATGAACCCGGCCCCGATCCCCACCGAGATCGAGTAGGTGAACGGCATCAGGATGATCGTCAGGAACGCCGGGATGGCGATCTCCACGTCGTCCCAGTCGATGTTCTTGACCTGCTGCATCATCAGGAAACCCACCAGCAGGAGTGCCGGGACCGCTGCCTCGTTCGGGATCACCACGACAAGCGGCGCGAACACGGTGGCGAGCAGGAACAGCACCCCGGTGACGACGCTGGCCAGACCGGTCCGGGCACCCTCACCGACGCCCGATGCCGACTCGATGTAGGAGGTGTTGCTCGAGACGCCGGCAGCACCTCCAGCGGCGGCCGCCACGGAGTCGACGACCAGGATCCGCTTGCTGCCGACGGGGGTTCCGTCCGCCTCCAGCAGCCCGGCCTCCGCACCGATCGCGGTCATCGTGCCCATCGTGTCGAAGAAGTCCGCGAGCAACAGGGTGAAGACGAACAGCAGGGCCGTCACCACGCCCGCGCTCTGGAAGGAGCCCAACAGGCTGAACTGACCGAGCAGCGAGAAGTCGGGGACGGAGACGACAGAGTCGGGCAGCGCCGGGACGTTGAGATTCCAGCCCTCCGGATTCACCGAGTCCCCGCTGACCGACGGTCCGACGTCTGCGACCGTCTCGATCACGATCGCCACGAGGGTGGTGGCGAGGATCGAGATCAAGATGGCGCCCTTGACCTGGCGCACGTAGAGCGTGATCACCAGGACCAGGCCCATGGCGAAGACCAACACCGGCCAGCCCTGCAGCGAGCCGTTGATGCCGAAGCCGACCGGGACGGTGGTGTTGGCCGCGTCCGGCAGCCGGCGGACCCAGCCGGCGTCGACCAGCCCGATGAGCGCGATGAACAGGCCGATCCCCACGCTGATCGCCACCTTGAGCTGCGGCGGTACGGCGTGGAACACCGCCGTACGGAACCCGGTCAACACCAGCACGAGGATGACGAGTCCCTCCAGGACGACCAGGCCCATGGCATCGGCCCAGGTCATGCCGGAGGCGATCGTGAACGCGACGAACGCGTTGAGACCCAGGCCGGTCGCTAACGCGAGTGGGAAGTTCGCGACGAGTCCCATCAGGATCGTCAAGACCCCGGCGGCCAACGCCGTGGCAGCCGCGATGGCAGGGAGGTTCGGCTCAGACCCACCTGCCAGGAACTGCCCGTCGACGTCCTGGGCGAAGCCGAGGATCAGCGGGTTCAGCACGATGATGTAGGCCATCGTGAAGAAGGTCACGACGCCACCGCGAACCTCGCGCCCGACCGTCGAACCGCGCTCGGAGATCTTGAAGAACGTGTCCATGGGGCTCCTCGGATCGGACAGGTGAAGTCGACGGACGACGCAGGGGAAGGCTCCGGTCGATGTCCGCGGGGCCCGGTCGCACATCCTGCCAGAGGAGCTGGGTTATGTTCGACCTGTGGAGCCCGGACAACCAGCCGAGATCAAGACGCACGAGATCGGCAGACGCACCTACATCGTCGCCGACGTAGATCCGCTCGACGTCGACGGTGTGCGCACGGTGGCAGTCGGAACCGGCCTGTGGCTGCTGGGATTCGTGCTGCTACTGCCGTTCTCCAGCCGGTTGGCCGAGACAGACCGACTGTGGTGGCTGTGGACCTGCCTCGCGGGGTTCGGCCTGGGCATCATCGGCTGGGACTACTGCCGCCGACACCGCAACCGTCGCCACCGGCGTCAGGAACGTCAGGCCGAAGCAGCGCGACGGACGACCTGAGTCCTGGACCCGCCCAGGCGGCTGCCGAGGCTGACCAGGAAGGCCGAGGTCAGAACTTCTCCAGCTCGTCCCAGGTCAAGGTGTCGAGCACCGGGTCCGGGAGCGGCAACGGGAGGTTCTTCTTGCCGAACTGGGCGTCCGAGTGCCCCCCGCAGCCGTGGTCGTAGGACACCACGCGACCGTCGTCGTTGGCGTAGGCGTTGGCGCAGGCGCCGAACAGCTGGGACATCG
Source organism: Nocardioides sp. (assembly GCA_051001655.1). Classification (GTDB taxonomy): domain Bacteria; phylum Actinomycetota; class Actinomycetes; order Propionibacteriales; family Nocardioidaceae; genus Nocardioides_B. The sequence goes on from JBPCND010000012.1 coordinate 4,215, forward strand.
GGCCGGCCAACCGGAGCAGGAAGCCGCAGGAGCCGCAGTTGGCGGGAGCCGACTGGGCGATGGGAGCCTCGGGACCGTGCGACCCTTCGTACCACCGTTGCGCTGCCAGCTCTCGTCCTTCCAGCGACAACACCCGGGGACGGCCGAGCCCGAGCTCGTCGGAGACCGCCATGACGGTGTCGGGGTCGATCGTCTCGTCGCCGGCGGTGTAACCGGGGACCAGCCGCGGGTCGTCGTCCTCGGTCGGCAGCAGGTCGCCGGGACCGAGGTCGCCGGGCTTGATCCGGTCGCGCCAGGGCAGCCATTCGGGGGCGACGATGGCCTCGTCGCCGGGCAGCAGCACGACCTCGTCGACGGTGACCGTCTTCTGGCTGGCGGCCCGCGCGACCGTGACCGCCCAGCGCCACCCCCGGTAGCCGATCCGGGTGCAGGCGAAGAAGTGGGTGACGACCCGTTCCTCCTCCGCGCGGTGGCCGAGGTGCTCACCGACGTCATGGGCCGGAATCGTGAGCAGGAGCGCCTCGCGCGCGGCGTCGACGGCATGGCCACCGACGGTGTCCACCTTGACTGTCCTCGCTGCCGCCATCACC
>JBPCND010000013.1:0-10271 GCA_051001655.1 Nocardioides sp.
GACCCGGCGCAGAGCCAGGCAGTCGAGGACCTGGCCGACGCCGTCGAGGCCATCGCCCGCGCCTGGCCCATCTCTCGCCCCCGAACCCCCGATTCCTATGTGGTTTATGGGGGGTTCTGCGCTGGCAGATCGCAGACGAATCGGGGTGGGGTGGTCAGGGGAGGGCGTAGGTGTCCGTCGACACCCGGGCCACCAGGCCGTCCTCGACGAGCCAGGCCAGGCAGCGGTCACGCTGTTCGGCGGGCGACCACGCCTGTTCCAACCTGCTCCGATGAACCGGCTCGTCGTTCTCCCGGAGCAGGTCGAGCAGCCGTCCCCGACACTGTCGATCCGTGCCGGCATAGGTCTGGCCACGGCGGGGCGGGCCGTCGTACGCCGGATAGCCGGCCGATCTCCACGCGCACAACTCGACCACCGGGCACACCACGCACCGTGGGGTGGCCGCGGAGCACACCAGGGCGCCGAGCTCCATGGTCGAGACCGCCCACGCGGCCGCGGTCGAGCCGGTCTCGGGCAGCAGTGCCGCTGCCAGGTCACGCTCCGCCCGGGAGACCGAAACCGCCGGGAACTCGACGCCCGTGACGGCGCGCCCCAGCACCCGGCGGACGTTGGTGTCCAGCACGACGTGTCGCTGTCCGAACGCGAACGACGCCACCGCGGCTGCGGTGTAGTCACCCACGCCGGGCAGGGCGAGCAGGTCGTCATAGGACGGCGGCACCTGGCCCTCGTGCTTGTCAACGATGGCCGTGGCAGCCGCATGCAGTCGAAGCGCCCGGCGAGGGTAGCCCAGTCGACCCCAGGCCCGCACGGCCTCCCCGGTGCTCACCGCTGCCAGGTCGGCGGGAGCGGGCCACGCCTCCATCCACTGCTCATACACCGGCAGGACACGGACCACCGGCGTCTGCTGCAGCATGAACTCGCTGACCAGCACCGCCCACGGGGAAGCGCCCGGCTCGCGCCAGGGCAGGTCTCGGGCATTCGCGGCGTACCAGTCCAGGACCGGCTCGTGCAGAGCGCTCATGACGTGCCCAGGTTATCCGCGCGGTACGGGACCTTCGGCGACGTGGCGCGTAGTCGGGCGATGGACACGCCAGGATCGAGGCTGTGCTCGAAAGTGGCGCGGCGGCATGGCTGAAGGCTCGGCGCTCGGCCTTCGAGACGCGCTGATGCGAGACGTCCAGTCAAGGTGGACCGTCACGATCACCAGCCCCTACGGAGTGGCGCCCGGGTGTGCGACGCGGGCGAAGTTACCGTGGCGCAATGACTGACGTCTCGCGGGCCCGAAGGCGGCCGCTGCCGGATCGGGTCTACTGGGTGCGGAGGCTAGTCGTGCTCGGCGTCGCGCTCGGTCTGGTCTTCGGTATCGCCCAGCTCCTCGGCACGGGTGGGGACACTGGGATGGCGGGGGGCCGGGACGCCGACCAGACCGGCTCGGTGGTCACCCAGCAGCAACGTCAGCCCGGAGCCTCCCGGCCGGTCGGGACGCAGACCGCGAAGCCGGACCGGGAACCGGAACGGAAGCCGGACAAGCCACGCCCGTCCAGGAAGCCAAAGAAGGACCGGGGCCCGAAACCGCTGGCCGAACCCTCTGGACCGTGCGACAGCGAGGACGTCGTCGTGACGCCTCGGGTGGTCGGGACGGCGTACGCCGGGGGGCTGGTCCGGTTCGAGCTGGACCTGACCACGGTGGAGACACCCGCGTGCACCTGGACGGCCTCCTCGACCTCGCTGGTGGTCAAGCTGACCTCGGGTGACGACCGGATCTGGTCGAGCCAGGACTGTCCTGACGTCGTCGCGTCCGAGCCGGTGGTGGTGCGCGCGAGGGTGCCGGCGACGGTGGACCTGGCCTGGCGTGGCCAGCGTTCGGACGCCGACTGCTCGAATACGACGGAGTGGGTGGAGGCGGGGTGGTACCACATCGAGGCGGCGGCCTACGGCGCGGAGCCCACCGACGTCCAGTTCGAGCTCGAGGACCCGGTGCCCGCGACGATCACCGCGGAGCCGAGGCACACGTCCCAGAAACAGAAGGGTGCGTCGCGACAGGACTGATCCTGTGACGGGCTCTGGCTCTCAGACGTAGCGCTCGAGGATGCTGGACTCCGCGAGCCGGGACAGACCCTCACGCACGCTGCGAGCACGGAGCTCGCCGACGCCGTCGACGAGCTGAAGGTCGTCGATGCTCGCCGAGAGCAGCTTCTGCAGGCTGCCGAAGTGCTCGACGAGCCGGTCCACCACAGTCCCCGGCAGGCGGGGCACCTTCGCGAGGAGCCGGTATCCCCGCGGGGTGACCGCTCCGTCGAGGTGCTCGCTCGCACCGAGCCCGAGCGCCCGGGAGACCGCGCCGATGTCGACCAGCTCGGCGGAGCTCAGCCCCTCGAGCTCGCGCAGGACGTCCTCGGCGCTGCGGCCGCGGCGGCTGTGCGCCAGGTAGTCGCGGATGACCAGCTCACGCTCTTGGTCGACGCCGGTCACGAGCTCGTCGAGCTGGAGGGACAGCAGCCGCCCGTCGGTGCCCAGCTCGAGCACGTAGTCCTCGATCTCCCGGGCGATCCGCGTGACCATCTCGAGCCGTTGGGCCACCACGGCGACGTCCCGGACGGTGACGAGGTCCTCGATCTCCAGCGCGGAGAGTGTGCTGGACACCTCGTCGAGGCGCATCTTGTAGCGCTCGAGGGTGGCGAGTGCCTGGTTGGCCCGGGACAGGATCTGGCCCGAGGCCTCGAGCACATAGCGGATCTCACCGACGTAGACGGCGATGATCTGCATCGACTGCGAGACCGAGATGACGGGATAGCCGGTCTGCCTCGCGACCCGGTCGGCCGTGCGGTGCCGCGTGCCTGTCTCCTCGGAGTGGATGGAGGGGTCCGGCATCAGGTGGACCGCCGAGTTGACGATCCGGTTGGCGTCGCGGTCGAGGATGATCGCGCCGTCCATCTTCGCCAGCTCACGGATACCGGTCGGGGTGAAGGGTATGTCGAGGGTGAAACCACCGGTCGAGATCGAGTCGACGACCTTGTCCGATCCCAGCACGATCAAGGCACCGGTCCGACCCCGCAGGATCCGTTCGAGCCCGTCCCGCAGGATGGTGCCGGGGGCGATACCGGCCAGGGTGGCGCGCAGGCGCTGCGTGTCGTCCGGCCGTTCGTTGGCTACCACCGTGCTCCCCCCAGGTGTGACGCGTCGACCGATCAGGCCGTCCACTGTGGTCGCAGTCTAGGTGAACCGGACGACCGCTCGCGCTCACACGAGGCCGAGCGCCGGCCGGCCGTCGTGCTGGGGACGCGACCCGAACAGCGGGGTGGTGTCGGCCCTGGCCAGGTCGAGCACCCGGAGGGCTGCGTCGAGGTCGGGGACGCCGACGACCTTGAGCCCGTCGACTTTGCGGACCTGGCCGGCAGGAGAGCCCGGCTCCATCGGCACGATCGCGCCCCGGAACCCGAGCCGGGCGGCCTCGGCGACCCGCTGAGGCATGTCGCGCACTCGCCGCAGCTCACCGGCCAGGCCGATCTCACCGATGGCGACAACGTCGGTGGGGACCTCCTTGGCCTTCCACGCCGACGCGATGGCGATCGCTGACGCGAGGTCGGCGGCACTCTCGTGGATGCGCACGCCCCCGACGGTGGAGGCGAAGACGTCCTGACCGTGCAGGCCGATCCGGCAGCGCTGCTGGAGGACCGCGACGATCATCGCCATCCGTGACCCGTCGAGCCCGGAGGTGGTGCGGCGCGGACGCTCGGCGGCCGACGGCGTGACCAAGGCCTGCAGCTCCGCCAGGATCGGTCGGCGGCCCTCCATGACGACCGAGACGCAGGTCCCGGCGACCGGCTGGTGATGACGCGCGACGAACAACCCGGTCGGGTCGGTCACCGCGACGATGCCATCGCTGGACAGGTCGAAGCAGCCCACCTCGTCGACCGGTCCGAAGCGGTTCTTCACCGCTCGGACCATCCGCAGCCGGGAGCTCCGCTCGCCCTCGAAGTGCAGCACGACGTCCACGAGGTGCTCGAGGACCCGGGGACCGGCGATGGAGCAGTCCTTGGTGACGTGGCCGACCATCACCGTCGCGATGTTCTGGGTCTTCGCGACGCGAACCAGGGCAGATGCGACCTCCTTGACCTGCGTGACGCCGCCCGGCGTGCCCTCGACGTCGGGTGCGCCGATGGTCTGGACCGAGTCGATGACGAGCAGCTCCGGGCGGACCTCGTTGACGTGGCTCAGCACCGCCCCGAGATCGGTCTCGGTCGCGAGGTAGAGCTCGGGATGGACCCCACCGGTCCGGTCGGCACGCATGCGCACCTGCGACGCGGACTCCTCGCCGGTGACGTAGAGGGTGCGGAGCCCGGACCGGGCGGTCTGGGCGGCGACCTCGAGCAACAGCGTCGACTTCCCCACGCCTGGCTCGCCCGCGAGCAGCACGGCCGCCCCCGGCACCAGGCCGCCACCGAGCACCCGGTCGAGCTCGGGGACGCCGCTGCTGCGAGCAAGGGAGGCCTCGACCGGCACGTCGCTGATCGGCACCGCAGGTGAGCTGACCGGCCCGGCCGCCGTACGCCCGACCGGGGCGCCGACCTCGGCCAGACTGCCCCAGGCCTGGCACTCGCCGCACCGGCCGACCCACTTGGCGGCCGCCCAGCCGCACTCCGAGCACCGGTAGGAAGATCGCGGCCTGGCCTTGCTCCGGGTGCTCATGAGGTGACCGTAGGTCAGGGTGCCGACAGTCCGCGGCAGGCGCGGCCGGGACAGGGAGACGCCGGGGCGGCCGGACACGACGGTTATCCTTGGATCGTTCCATCCTGCAATGACCTGGAGCTCGCCGATGTCCTCACCCGCCGAGAGCGCCCCGACGCTCGCCACGGTGGCAGCCGAGGCCGGCGTCTCGCGGCAGACCGTGTCCAACGCGCTGAACTCACCGGAGCTGCTCCGGCCAGAGACCCTGGAGCGGGTCCAGGGGGCCATCGAACGGCTGGGCTACTCGCCGAACCGGGCCGCGCGGAACCTTCGCACCCGCTCCTCGCGCCTGATCGGGCTGCGGATCGAGCCGGCGGTCGAGGACAGCGCCAACGCCCTCATGGACCGGTTCCTCCACTCGCTGGTCGAGAGCACCCGGGACGCCGGCTACCACATGCTGCTGTTCACCGGCTCCGGGACCGGCTCCGACGCCAGCCACGCGGACGCCAACCATGCTGATGCGGGTGCCATCGAGCCGCTCGACGGCTACGAGGAGCTGCTCCGTTCGGCGGCGGTGGACGCCTTCGTGGTGACCGACACCTACCGGGGCAACCCGCAGGCGGTCTGGCTGCAGCAACGCAGCGTGCCGTTCGTCGCGTTCGGCAGGCCCTGGTCGGAGCCGCAGGCACGTCACCCTTGGGTCGACGTCGACGGGCGGGCCGGGGTGCAGCTCGCGGTGGACCACCTCGTCGAGCGCGGTCACCGACGGATCGCCTGGGTCGGCTGGCAAAAGGGGTCCTACCTCGGTGAGGACCGGCGCAGCGGCTGGACCGACCGCATGCACGACCACGAGCTGGCCACCAGCCGGCTCAGTGCCCGCGGGGACGACACGTTCGACTTCGGACGGCGAGCAGCCCACGCGCTGATCGACACCGAGCCCCCCACTGCGTTCGTCTGCGCCAGCGACACCTTGGCGACGGGGGTGATGCGCGCCCTCGACGAGCGGGAGCTGCGTGCGGGTCGCGACCTGGCCGTGGTCGGGTTCGACGACTCGCTCGCCGCCCAGGTCTGCACGCCGGGACTGACCTCGGTGCGGCAGCCGCTGGAACAGGTCGCGGTCGAGATCGTCCGGCGCCTCGGTGACCTGCTCGCACACCGACCGACCGAGACCCCGGGCCGGACACTGACACCGACGCTGTCGGTGCGCGCGACGAGCTGAGGCGCCGCTCAGTAGTGTCGCCACCAGAGGTTGACCGCGTAGTCGACCTCCAGGCCCTCGTGCTCGGCGAGTGCGGCGTCCGAAACGTCCGCGGAGAACTCGATGCGTACGACGGCCTCGAGGGCCGCCCGCGAGCCGAACCTCATCACCACCTCGACAGGGCTGCGCTGCCACCCGTGCCGCGCCCAGAACTGCTCCACGCCCTCCGGGTCGACCTGCGGGTAGCCGCGGCGGAACCACCCGCCGAAGGTCGACCGGGTGCCGTCGTTGTCGATGACGAAGGCCGTACCGCCGCGGCGCACCACTCGGTCGACCTCCGCGAGTCCCGGCTCGCACCCGGGTCCGAAGAAGTAGGCCCACCTGGCCTGGACGACGTCGACGGAGTCGTCGGGGAGCGGGAGGTGCTGGGCGGTCCCGGCGCGCACGACGACATGCGGCAGGCGGGAGCAGCGGCGCACCGCGACAGCCGCGAGATCAGGATGCGGCTCGACGCCGATGACCGACCCGGCCTCGACGGCCCAGCGGGGCAGGTGGAACCCGGTGCCGCAGCCGATGTCGAGGAAGTCCCGACCGGCCCACGACGCCACGGCCCGCATGGCGCTCTCGAGGCGTCGGTCGGGGTCGACTGCGTGGCATTCGAGCTCGTAGGTCTGGCGGTGGTGCCAGATGTTCGGGCTCGGGATCGAGCCGGGCAACGGCTTGCGCGACGAGGCCATGTGAACGGACGGGGACCGGCGGAGTCGTGGAACGCTAGATGCGGACGAGACCCGAGCGGGTGCTGAACTGTGCCGCCACCACGCCAGGCGTGCCGTGCCAGGCGACCCAGTCGACCTCGACGTCGTCGAGAGGGTCGGTCACAGGATCGCCGAGCCACGCGTTGACGTGCTGCGGGTCGCCGGCGATCTCGAGGGTCTCCAGGTGCACTACGCCGCTGGCGCCGGAGGAGGGGTGCAGGTCCTCGGGGGACTCCCACTGCACGAAGAACGGCAGCTGCGGGTCGGACTGCAGGCTCGTCACACCGACCTGCTTCCAACGCAGCTCGACGCCGTCCGGACGGTGCCGGTTGCCGTCGACCGCCCCGCGCCCGAGCCGGCCCTCGACCTGAGAGATGTCCTCGACGGAGACGACCCAGCCCAGCCAGCCACCCCCGCGTTCGGACCGGGCGCGGACGGCCTGACCGAACGGCGCCTTGTCGGACGCCGGGTGGTCGAGCACCTCGACGATCTCGAGGTATGTGCCCAGGGTCAGTGGCATCACCATGTTGCGGGTGCCGAAGCGCGGATGGATCCCGCCGTCCCGGAAGTCCTCGCCGAGAAGCTCGCCGATCCGCCGTGCCGTTGCCGCGAGACCGTCGGGTCCGGCAGCGTACGAGAGATGGTCCAGGCGCATACGCAGCATTGTCGCCACTGCGAGATCAGCGGCATGCGGCGGGGTGCCGATCCGGACCCTTGTGTCAGCGACGGCATCGGGTGAACAGTGAGGGTCCGAGCGGGTGGAGGAGGCGACGTGGCGGGTAGGCAACCGCAAGTCCAGTCAGCGAAGGACGCAGGCCCGGTCGCGGAACGGGCCGATGCGATCCGCAACGTGGCGGTGGTCGGTCCCGCCGGATCGGGGAAGACCACACTGGTCGAGACCTTGCTGGTCTCGGCCGGCCTGCTGAACCGGCCGGGTTCGGTCCTCGACGGTACGACGGTCAGCGACTTCGACGAGGCGGAGCATCGCCAGCAGCGCTCCACCGGGCTCGCCCTCGCACCGCTTGTGCACGCGGGTGTGAAGGTGAATCTGCTCGACACGCCCGGCTACGCCGACTTCGTCGGTGAGCTGCGTGCGGGCCTCCGGGCGGCCGACTGCGCGCTGTTCGTGGTCGCCGCCAACGAGGGGATCGACCAGCCCACCAAGGCGTTGTGGCGCGAGTGTTCCGACGTGGGCATGCCGCGCGTCTTCGTGGTCACCAAGCTCGACCATGCGCGCGCCGACTACGACGGGGTGCTCGCGCAGGCGCGCACCGCGTTCGGCGACACGGTGGTGCCGATCTACCTGCGTGCTGGCGGCGGGCTTGTCGGGCTGCTCTCGCGCGAGGACGGGGACCCTGCCCATGACGGGCAACGGGATGCGTTGGTCGAGGCGGTCATCGAGGGGTCCGAGGACGAGACGCTGATGGAACGCTACCTCGCGGGCGAGGAGATCGACCGGGGCATGCTGGTCGCGGACCTCGAGCGGGCGGTGGCACGCGCGTCCTTCCACCCGGTGCTGCCGGTGGACTCCTCGACCGGGGTGGGCGCCCGGGAGCTGCTTGACCTCGTCGTGTCCGGCTTCCCCTCCCCACTCGAGCACCCGATGCCGGAGGTGTTCACCCCCGCCGGCAAGACCGGGCCGGCCCTGACCTGTGACCCGGACGGCCCGCTGGTCGCCGAGGTGGTCAAGACGACCTCGGACGCCTATGTCGGACGAGTGAGCCTGGTCCGGGTCTTCAGCGGCACCTTGAGGCCGGACGCCACCGTGCACGTCTCAGGCCACTTCACGTCGTTCTTCGGTGACCCCGGGCATCCGCTCGACGCGGCTGCCGGCGGGCACGAGGACCACGACGAGGACGAGCGGATCGGCTCGCTGTCCTGCCCGCTCGGCAAGACCCAGCGTCCGGTCGGGCATGCCGTCGCGGGGGACCTTTGCGCGATCGCGAGGCTGAGCCGTGCCGAGACCGGGGACACCCTTTCGGACCGGGGCAACCCACTGGTCCTCAAGCCGTGGTCGATGCCGGAACCCCTGCTGCCGCTGGCGATCGCCGCGCGCGCCAAGGCTGACGAGGACAAGCTCGGGCAAGGCCTTCAGCGTCTGGCTGCGGAGGACCCGACCCTGCGTGTCGAGCACAACGCCGAGACCCACCAGATCGTGCTGTGGTGCATGGGTGAGGCGCACGCCGACGTGGTGCTCGACAGGTTGCAGAACAGGCACGGTGCCGGCGTCGACCAGGTGGAGCTCCGGGTGCCGCTGCGGGAGACCTTCGCGTCGTCGGGTCGCGGGCACGGCCGCCACGTGAAGCAGTCCGGGGGCCACGGACAGTTCGCCGTCTGTGACCTCACCGTCGACCCGTTGCCGGGTGGTGCCGGGCTCGAGTTCGTCGACAAGGTGGTCGGCGGCGCCGTACCCCGTCAGTTCGTGCCCTCGGTCGAGAAGGGCGTGCGCGCACAGATGGCACGAGGGGTGGTCGCGGGATACCCGATGGTCGACATCCGGGTCACGCTGACCGACGGGAAGTCACACAGCGTCGACTCCTCGGACATGGCCTTCCAGGCTGCCGCTGGGCTTGCGTTGCGCGAGGCGGCGTCCGACGCGCGTACGTCGTTGCTCGAGCCGGTCGACGTGCTCCTCGTCCTGGTGCCCGACCACCTGGTGGGCACGGTGATGAGCGACCTCTCCGGACGGCGTGGCCGGGTGCTCGGCAGCGAGCCGGCCGGTGACGATCGCACGCTGGTGCGCGCCGAGGTCCCGCAGATCGAGATCGCCCGCTATGCGATCGACCTGCGGGCGTTCTCCCACGGTGCGGCGTCGTTCACCCGCAGGTTTGCGCGCTACGAGCCGATGCCCGACAGCATCGCGGCGAAGCTCAGGGGCTGACCCGGCCGGTCAGACCCTGGGGTCGGCGGGGTGCAGCGCCAGGGCAGACCGCGAGGCGAGATGGGCCTCGCAGTGCCCCACGAGCGCGTCGTACGCCGGCTGCCCCATCAGCTCGACGAGCTCCCGCGCGCTCGACACATAGACCGGCTCGAGCCCGACATGTGCCTCGGTGTTGCCCGAGCAGTACCAGTCCAGGTCGTGGCCGCCGGGCCCCCAGCCACGACGGTCGTACTCCGCGATCGACACCTCGGTGTGCTCGGTCCCGTCGGCCAGAGTCACGTCGCGGAAGGTCCGCCGGATCGGCAGCTGCCAGCAGACGTCGGGCTTGGTTTCGACGAAGTGCCGGCCGGTGCGCAACGCCAGCCCGTGCAGTGCGCAGCCCTCCCCTCCCAGGAACCCGGGGCGGTTGAGGAAGATGCAGGCGCCTTCGTGCACGGCGGTCTTCGCTGCGCCGTCCTCGTCGCGCTCCACCCAGCGCTTGCCCTGGCCATCGGCGTGGAACTGCCACGTGGCAGGGGTCAGCTCCTTGGCCTGTCGCCCGACCCGTCGCTGGTCGTCCTTGTCGGAGAAGTGCGCGCCCAAAGTGCAGCAGCCGTCGTCGGGTCGGTCGGCGTAGATGCCCTGGCACCCCGAGCCGAAGATGCACGTCCACCGGGAGGTGAGCCAGGTCAGGTCGCAGCGGAACACCTGCGCCGGGTCCGTTGGGTCCGCCGGGTCCGTGAACTCCACCCACGCACGCGGGAACACGAGGTCGACTTCTGGCACGCGG
>JBPCND010000014.1:0-9293 GCA_051001655.1 Nocardioides sp.
GTCGGCGGTCCGCGCCGCCTGAGCCGCACCGGGTCACTCAGGCGGAAAGCGTGGCCTTGTCGCGCAGGATGGTGCCGAGCACGCCGTTGACGAAGGCAGGCGACTCGTCGGTGGACAGCTCACTGACGAGGTTCATCGCCTCGCTGACGGCCACGGCGTCCGGCACGGCGTCCATCCACAGCAGCTCCAGCACCCCGAGTCGCAGGACGTTGCGGTCGACTGTCGGCATCCGCTCGAGGGTCCAGCCCTGGGCGTACGTCGTCAGCAGGTCGTCGATGCGGGCCTGGTGCTCGACCACGCCCCGGATCAGCTCGACGGTGTAGTCGTTGACCGGCGGGTCGCCGGCCACCACCCGCTCGTCGAGTGTGGCCCCGAGGTCGATGCAGCGGAGCTCGCACTCGAAAAGGATGTCGAGCGCACGCTTGCGCGCCTTCGACCTGGCGCCCATCAAGTGGAGACGCGGCCGAGGTAGCTGCTGTCGCGGGTGTCGACCTTGACCTTCTCGCCGGTGGTGATGAACAGCGGGACCGCGATCTCATGACCTGTCTCGAGCCGCGCCGGCTTCGTGCCGCCGGTGGAGCGGTCGCCCTGCAGACCCGGCTCGGTGTACTCCACGGTGAGCTCGACCGACGCGGGCAGCTCGATGTAGAGCACCCGCTCCTCGTTGGTGGCGACGATGGCGTCCTGGTTCTCGAGCAGGAAGTTCGTGGCGTCGCCGACGATCTCGGGGCTGACCTCGGTCTGCTCGAACGTCGCGCTGTCCATGAACACATAGCTGGTGCCGTCGTTGTAGAGGTACTGCATCGTCCGCTTGTCGACGTTGGCGATGTCCACCTTGACGTCGGCGTTGAAGGCCTTGTCCACGGTCTTGCCGGACCCGATGTTCTTCAGCTTGGTCCGCACGACCGCTCCGCCCTTGCCGGGCTTGTGGTGCTGGAACCAGATGACCGACCAGAGCTGGCCGTCGAGGTTGAGCACCATGCCGTTCTTGAGGTCGTTGGTCGTTGCCATGCGCAGTCGTAGCCCTTGCTGTGGTGGAGGGTGAGGGGCAGGTCGGCCCCAGATGGCCGAGCCGGTTCGCCGCCGTACCGGACAGCAGCCCAGTCTAGCCAACGCCACGCCCGGCGCAGAATTCCGGCACCGGCCCGTCAAACGGGCAAACCGGCACCACAGACGTCAGAATCGGTCCTTCAGCCCCGGTTTGCCCGTTCGGCGGGCCCGGTTCAGCCGGGCCGACCGGCGGTCAGGTACTCCAGCGCCATTCGGTAGCCGTCGATGCCGTGGCCGGCGACCACGGCGAGGGCGTAGGCCGAGACGACCGAGTGCTGCCGGAACTCCTCGGGACGCTGCGCGGGGTCGGAGATGTGCACCTCCACCAGCGGCGCCACCAGCTGCGCGCAGGCGTCGAGCAGCGCGTAGGAGTAGTGGCTCCACGCCGCCGCGTTGAGCACCACCGGCGTCTCATCGTCGGCCGCCTCGTTGAGCCAATCCAGCAAGACACCTTCGTGGTTGGTCTGCCGCACCTCGACCTCGAGGCCGAGGCCGCGGCCCCAGCGCACACACAGGTCCGCGAGCTCGGCGTGGGTGGTGTCTCCGTAGATCTCCGGCTGCCGGCGACCGAGCCGTCCCAGGTTGGGACCGTTGAGCACCAGCACCCTCATCGCACGTCCCGGGAGATCTCGGTGAAGGCGGCGGTCATCAGCGCGGGGTCCGGCGCGGTGAGGATGCCCGGCCGCGCCAGGGCGTCGAGCACGACGAACCGCAGAGAGTCCCCGCGGGACTTCTTGTCGACCTTCATCGCCTCGTGCAGCTCCGTCCAGCCGGCTCCGGAGTACGTCGTCGGCAGACCCACGAGCTCGAGGACCGACCTGTGCCGCTTCGCCGTGGCCTCGTCCAGCCGCCCCGCGAGCCGGGCAAGCTCGGCGACGTACGTCATCCCGATCGCGACGGCCGCGCCGTGCCGGAACCGGTAGAGCTCCGCCTTCTCGATCGCGTGGCCGAGCGTGTGGCCGTAGTTGAGCGCCTCACGTCCCGGATGCCCACCCGTCCCTCCGGTCTCCCGGAGGTCGCCGACGACGACGTCCACCTTGACCCGGATGGCTCGTTCGACGAGCTCGCGCAGCACCTCCGACGCAGGGTCGAGAGCCGCCAAGGGGTCCCGCTCGACGAGGTCGAGGATGGCGGAGTCGGCGATGAACCCGCACTTTACCACCTCCGCCAGACCGCTGATCAGCTCGTTGCGCGGAAGTGACTTCAGGGTCGTCAGGTCACACAGCACCCCGGCCGGCTCGTGGAACGCGCCGACCAGGTTCTTGCCTTCGCTGGTGTTCATCCCGGTCTTGCCGCCGACCGCGGCATCGACCATGGCCAGCAGGGTGGTCGGCATGTGCACCACCCTCACCCCGCGCAGCCAGGTGGCCGCGACGAAGCCGCCCAGGTCCGTGGTGGAACCGCCGCCGACGGTGACGACCGCGTCCGACCGGGTGAAGCCGGCCCGGCCGAGCACCTGCCAGCAGAACGACGCCACCGGAGCCAGCTTGGCCTCCTCGCCGTCGGGGATCTCGATCGCGTGCGCCTCGAAGCCCTGGCCGGAGAGGTCCTGCCGCACGGCCTCACCGGTCGCAGCCAGAGCACGCGGGTGGATCACCGCCACCCGGCGCACCCCACTGCCGAGGACGCCCGCGAGCTCGCCGAGCAGACCGGTCCCGATCATCACGTCGTACGGCGCCGCGCCGCCCACGTGCAGCACGGACCTCTCGCCCGCGTCAGCCGGATGGCTCGCGTCAGCCGGGTCCGCCCCAGCTGACTGCTCACTCACGCTGATCGACCGAGCTTCTCCACCACGGTGGCTACCTCCGCGGCGACGTCCTCGGCACTCTTGTCGTCGGTCGTCACCGTCGCCGCAGCGACCGCGGAGTAGATCGGGAAGCGCTCGTCGAGCAGTGCCTTCACCTGCGAGCGGACGTTGCCGAGCAGCATCGGCCTGCCCGCCCCGAGGCCGACCCGCTTCACGGCGTCGGCGAACCCGACGGACAGGAAGACCACGACGTGGGCGGCCAGCAGCGCCTGCGTGGACTCGTCGAGCACCGCGCCGCCGCCCAGCGCGAGCACACCGGCGTGCTCGCCCAGCGCCGCTGCGACGGCCTCCCGCTCGCGGCTGCGGACGTAGGCCTCCCCTTCGTCGATGAAGATCGCCGAGATCGCCCGCCCCTCTGCCGTCTCGATGTCGCTGTCGGTGTCGCGCACCGTCGTACCCCACCGCTGCGCCAGCAGGTCGGCGACCGTGGTCTTGCCGGCACCCATCGGCCCGACCAGCACCACCCGCGGCCGCGCTCGGTCCGACCGAACGGCGGTGGTGGGGGTAATGCTCATCTGACTCTCAGCGTCTTGAGATAGCTCTCCACGTTGCGCCGGGTCTCGGTCACCGAGTCGCCTCCGAACTTCTCCAGCACGACATCAGCAAGCACCAGCGCGACCATCGCCTCCGCGACGATGCCCGCCGCCGGGACGGCACAGACGTCGGAGCGCTGGTGGTGGGCCACCGTCGCCTTGCCGGTGGCGACGTCGACCGTGCGAAGGGCTCGGGGGACGGTGGCGATCGGCTTCATCGCCGCGCGTACGCGGAGCGTCTCGCCGGTCGACATGCCCCCCTCGGTGCCACCGGACCGACCGGACGTGCGCCGGATCCCCGCGTCGGTGTTCACGATCTCGTCATGCGCCTGCGACCCGGGTGTGGCAGCGAGCGCGAACCCGTCACCGACCTCGACGCCCTTGATCGCCTGGATGCCCATGAGCGCTCCGGCGAGCCTGGCGTCGAGACGACGGTCCCAGTGCACGTGCGAGCCCAGGCCCGGCGGGAGCCCGTGCACGACGACCTCGACGACACCGCCCAGGGTGTCGCCGTCCTTGTGGGCGTGGTCGACGAGCGCCACCATCTGCTTGCTGGTGTCCGGGTCCAGGCAGCGAAGCGGGTCGTCGTCGAGCCGGGCCACGTCGGCCGCCACCGGCACGGACCCGGCGGGGGCAGACACCGTGCCGAGACCGACTACGTGCGAGACGACCTCGGCACCGACCGCCTGCTGCAGGAAGGCGGACGCGACCGCGCCCAGCGCCACCCGCGCCGCGGTCTCGCGCGCGGATGCACGCTCAAGAATCGGCCGCGCCTCGTCGAAGGCATACTTCTGCATGCCCACGAGGTCGGCGTGGCCGGGTCGTGGCCGGGTGAGCGCGGCGTTCCGCGCGAGCGCCTCGAGCTCGGCGGGGTCCACCGGGTCGGGGGCCATCACCTTGTCCCACTTGGGCCACTCGCTGTTGCCGATCCGGATCGCCACCGGGCTGCCGAGCGTCCGGCCGTGGCGCAGGCCGCCGACGATCTCGACCTCGTCTTGCTCGAACTTCATCCGGGCGCCGCGTCCATAGCCGAGTCGTCGCCGGACCAGCGCATGGATGACGTCACCCGACGTCACCGCGACGTGGGCGGGCACCCCCTCGAGGACGGCGACCAGAGCAGGGCCGTGGGATTCCCCCGCCGTGAGCCAACGCAGCATGGCGCCAGTCTTTCACGCTGGTCGGCGACCCGGTCGCTTCCCGGACCTGTCGATCGCAGGCGTATTCCCCGCACCTCCCTACGCCCGCACCCAACCTGCTGCATGGATCAACTCCGTTGAGACGCCAACTCTTCCCTGTTCAGAGGTCAGCTTCACCCACTCCGAGGACCTTGACGAGCACGTTGCGTTGGTCGTGGTGACCTGGAGCCCGTCGTCGACCTGGTCGCCTGTGCCGACCTCGGCCCGGCTGCCGTAGTATGCCCCGCCCCGAACGCCGCGCCCGGCGACGATCATCATGTTGCCCGGCCGTGGTTGCCCCGGCGGGAATGATTGGCACCTCGCCGAGGAATACCTGGCTACTCAACGAAGGGGGCTCAGCAGGATCAGCTCAGCCAGGTCAGGAGTACCACGCGGCGAGGCCCGGTCCCAGCACGATGCCGATGACCGCTCCCACCAGCATGAACGGCCCGAAGGGGTAGGCCTTGCGGTCCACCACGCGCAGCAGTGACAGCAGCAGGCCACCGACCCCGCCGACGACGAAGCCGGCATAGATCCCGATGAGCAGCTCGCTCCAGCCGAGATAGCCCAGCACGATCCCGAGGATCCCGGACAGCCGTACGTCGCCGTACCCCATGCCGCGTGGGTAGACGAACCACAACGCGAAGAAGAAGCCACCGGCCACCAGCCACCCCCATCCGGCTGAGAACAGCGCGTCCCGGTCACCCTCTGCCCACGCCGACACCAGCACCAGAGCGACGACGACGAGGTACGACGGCGCGATCAGCTTCGTGGGGAGCAGCCGGGTCCGCCAGTCGACCACCGCCAGCGCAACCCCGACCGGGGCAAGGTAGAGCAGGAACGACAACGCCGGCGACCAACCGACCGCCCCTCCGACCAGGGCGGCCACCACCCCGGTCGCCAGTGACGACATGGTGCGCAGGCCACGTCGACGGGCGATGTCGGCATAGAGCTCCTTCCGTCGACCAGGGGGCCGTGGCCGCCCGAGCTCAACGGGTTCTGGATCGGCGGCCGCAGCGTCTGCCTCGAGAACCGGCAGATCGGGGGCCCACTCCGGGATGGACTCCGGGGTCGACTCCGGGAGCGGATCCGGGAACGGATCCGGATCTGGGTCCGGCTCGGGGATCCGGGAGATGATGGTCGGCACCAGCTGCCCGACCAGCAGGCCGTAGATCGCACCGGCCACCGAGGTCTCGAGATACCAGGTCATGATCCAGCCCGATGCGTCAGCGGTCGCACCGCATGCGCTCCCCTCAGATCCCCGGACCAACCAGGGAGGGCGGCGCGCAGCGTCTCGACCGCGGGGCGGCGACCGGTCATCAGCTCCACCTGCAGGACCGCCTGGTGCACCAACAGGTCCAGGCCGCTGACCAACACCCGTCCGGCTGCGGAAGGGCCTAGCGTCGCGGCGGCGAGCGGCGTCGGCCAGGGGTCGTACACCACCTCGAAGACGACCGCCGCCTCCGCACAGGCCGAGACGAGCTCCGGAGTTTGCGCGGCGGCAGGCACCGTCGACGCAACGAGGTCCCCCACCGGGAACCGCCCGGCGGTGAGGTCGTCGAACGTCCGGACCTCCACGGCCGGCGGCGCCGGGTGTCGCTGTACGGCGTCGAGGGTCTCCGGCGCCCGCGAGGGGTCACGGACCACCAGGGACGCCGCCGTGCAGCCGAGGTCGGCAAGCGCCAGCAGCACCGACGTCGCCGTCGCGCCACCACCGATCACGGTGGCCGATTCGACCGGTCCGTCGTGGCGTTCCCGCAGCGCCGCCGACACACCGGGTACGTCGGTGTTGTGACCCACCCGGGCGCCGCCGTCAAGAACGACAGTGTTGGCCGCTCGTGCCTGCATCGCCCGCTCGGACATCTCGTCGAGCATCGGTACGACGGCACGCTTGAGCGGCATCGTCAGCGACAGGCCACGCCAGGACTCGTCGAGGCCGTCGAGGAAGGTCGACAGGTCATCCTCGCGCACCTCGTGGGCGTCGTACTCCCAGTCGAGGCCGAGCTCGACGTACGCCGCGCGGTGCAGCGCCGGCGACAGCGAGTGCGCGACCGGGCTCCCGAGGACAGCGCACCGTCTGGCGGTCAGCACCGGTCGGAGGTCTCGCACCAGGTCCGGAGCTCGTCGCGGTAGTCGAGGAAGGTGTCGTAGTCCTCGGCGAACTTCGTCTCACCGGTCTCGAGGTTGACCGTCACGTAGTACACCCAGGGGCCCCGGGTGGGGTCGGCCGCGGCGGCGATCGCCTTGTCGCCAGGTGACTCGATCGGCCCCGGAGGCAGGCCTGGGTAGAGCCTGGTGTTGTAGGGCGAGTCGACAGCGAGGTCCTCCTCGGTCAGGTTCAGCCCGAGGTCCCGGCCGAGTGCGTAGTTGACGGTGGCGTCGATCTGCAGCAGTCCGTTGGTCGCGTCGGTCTCGAGCCTGTTGTAGACGACCCGCGCGACCTTGCCGCGGTCGGCGTCCCGGTTGGCCTCCGACTCGACCAGGCTCGCGACGATCATCAGCTCCGCGGGCGTGTAGCCGAGCTCGGCGGCCGCGTCCTCGAGGCCTGCCTCGTCGGCGGCCTGACGCCAGCGGTCCACCATGGCCGACAACATGGAGACCGGGTTGTCGTTGGGCCGGAACTGGTAGGTGGCCGGGAACAGATACCCCTCAGCGTTGCCCTCGGCGTAGGCCGGCAGGCCGAGCTTCTGCGGCATGTCGAGCGCCCGGTCGAACTGCTTGGCGGAGTAGTCGGTCTGCTTGGCCAGCACAGCGACGACCTGCTCGACGCGCAGTCCCTCGGGGATGGTGACCGCACTCTGCAGCAGGTTCTCGGGCTCGATCAGCACCGCCAGAGCGTCCTCGGAGGCCATCTCCTTCTTGAGCTCGTAGAAGCCGACCTGGATCCCCACCGAGTCGGGCTCCTCCCGGGCCGCATCGGTGAAGGCCTCGACGCTTGCGACCACGTTCTTCTTCGCCAGCGTGGCTGCGATGTCCGCGGAGGTCTGACCGTCGCGCACCTCGACCAGCACCTTGCCCTGGCCTGGACCGGGGTAGTCGGCCGCCGGGTCGGAGAAACGGCCCTGGACGCTCTCGATCGCCGCCATGCCCCTCGTCACCACGAAGTAGCCTCCTCCCGCGAGCACGGCCAGTGCCACCACGACAGCCAGGCAGCCCCAGGCGCGCTTAGGCCTGTCCTTGCGGTGGCTCTCGAGCTCCAGTCCCAGGTCACTCACCGGTTCGTCTCACCTGTCTGTGGTTCGGCCCGTGCTGTGTCTCCTCGACGCCACATAGTCCGGCGTCGATGATCTCCCCTGGCGCCGCCCCCGTGCTGCGTTCGGTCTCCAGTGCATTCTGCAAGATCACCACCGCCGCGGCCTGATCGACCACGGCGCGTCGCTGTTGTCCCTTCCTGCCCTGTTCGCGCAGCACGGCCTCCGCGCTCACGGTGCTGAAGCGCTCGTCGCAGAGCCGCACCGGCACCGGATCCACAGCCGCGGCCAGCTGCGAGGCGAACACGCGGGCCTTCGTCGCGGCTGGTCCCTCACGCCCTGACAGGCTGCGTGGCAGTCCGAGCACCACCTCGACGGCGTCCTCCTCGTCGACCAGCATCCGCAGCCGCACCAGGTCGCCGGCACCGCGCGGCACGGTTTCCACCGGCGTGGCTAGCAGGCCGGCCGGGTCGGACCGGGCGACCCCGATCCGGGCATCGCCCAGGTCGACACCGAGCCGCACGCCGCGGCGCATCAGAGCCCTCGTGCCGTCATCGCGCGTGCCGTCATCGTGTGGTGGCGGCGCGGCCGACTTCGTGCTCGACGTCGCGCAGCGCCTGGTCGACGTTGCTGACGTCCACGCCCCCGCCTTGCGCCACATCGTCCTTTCCGCCGCCGCTGCCGCCGAGCACCGACGTCGCGGCCCTGACCAGGTCGTTCGCGGAGATGCCCCAGGCACGGGCGGCGTCGTTGACGGTGATCACCACGGCCGGCTTGCCGTTGCTGGACCCGAAGATCGCGACGACGCCCGGGTGGTCGGGCTGCATCCGCCCGCGGATGTCCAGGGCGAGCCTACGCACGTCCCCGGCGCCGGCACCGTCGACCCGATGCCCGACGAACCGCACGCCGTACACGTCTCGCGCGTCCTTGGCCAGACCACCGGCCGCCGAGAGGAACTCGGCCATCCGAACCCGCTCGATCTCCTTCTCGGCGCTCCGCAACCGCTCCACGAGGTCGTTGACCCGCTCGGGCAGCTCCTCGGGACGTGCCTTGAGCGTCTCGCTGAGCTGCGCCACCAGGACGTGCTCGCGCGCCAGGAAACGATAGGCGTCGCCACCCACGAGCGCTTCGACACGGCGTACGCCGGAGCCGATCGACGACTCGCCCAGCAGTTTCACCACGCCGAGCTGTCCGGAGCGGACGGCGTGCGTGCCGCCGCACAGCTCACGGGCCCAGTCGCCCACGGACACGACCCGGACCTGGTCGCCATACTTCTCGCCGAAGAGCGCCATCGCGCCGGAACGCACTACCTCCTCCTGGGTCATCGTCTCCGCGTGCACCGCGAGGTCCGCCAGAACGAGGTCGTTGACCCGGGCCTCGACATCGGCCATCGCCGAGGCGGGGACCGCTCCGGTCGAGGAGAAGTCGAAGCGGAAGCGGCCGGGGGCGTTCTCCGAGCCGGCCTGGGTCGCGGTCTCCCCCAGCGCCTCGCGGAAGGCCTTGTGGACCATGTGCGTCGCGGTGTGGGCGCGCGAGA
>JBPCND010000015.1:0-5866 GCA_051001655.1 Nocardioides sp.
TCGTTCTCGAACGCATCGAGGTTGGCCAGAGCGACCGCGGAGGAGACCGGGTGGCCGCCGAAGGTATAGCCGTGGGCGAACATCTCGGTGCCGTGCAGGAACGGCTCCATCAACTTGTCGCTGGCGATCATGGCGCAGAGAGGGGCGTAGCCGGAGGTGAGGCCCTTGGCGCAGGTGATCATGTCCGGCTCGTAGCCGTAGCGTTCGGCGCCGAACATGTGGCCGAGCCGGCCGAAGGCACAGATCACCTCGTCGCTGACGAGCAGCACGTCGTACTTGTCGCAGATCTCGCGGACGCGCTGGAAGTAGCCAGGCGGCGGCGGGAAGCAGCCGCCCGCGTTCTGCACCGGCTCCAGGAATACCGCGGCCACGGTCTCGGGGCCTTCGTTCTCGATCGCCACCGCGATCTCGTCCGCGGCCCACCGGCCGAACGCCTCTAGGTCGTCCTGGTGCTGGGGGGCGCGGTAGAAGTTCGTGTTCGGCACCCGGAACGTCGAGGGCACCAGCGGTTCGAAGACCGCCTTGAGCCCGGGGAGGCCGGTGATGGAGAGCGCTCCCTGCGTCGTGCCGTGGTAGGCGATCGACCGGCTGATCACCTTGTGCTTCATAGGGCGGCCGGTGATCTTGAAGTAGTTCTTGGCCAGCTTCCACGCGGTCTCGACCGCCTCGCCGCCTCCGCTGGTGAAGAACACCCGGTTGAGGTTGCCGGGCGCGTAGTTCGCCACGCGTTCGGCGAGCTCGATCGCCGTCGGGTGGGCGTAGGACCACACCGGGAAGTACGCGAGCTGCGAGGCCTGTCTGGCGGCGGCCTCGGCGAGGTCGGTGCGGCCGTGGCCGAGCTGGTTCACGAACAAGCCGGCGAGCGCGTCAAGATACCTGCGACCCTTCGCGTCGTAGATGTAGGCGCCCTCCCCCCGCACGATGATCGGGATGTCGGCGTGGTCGTAGCTCGACATCCGGGTGAAGTGCATCCAGAGGTGGTCCTTGGCGGACTTCTGGAGTCCCTGGAACGTCTCGTCGTCCATGAGCGGATCCGGTTGGTGCGACATGGTGGTCTCTCCCGTAGAGCGGACTGGGCCTTCGGCCCCATGGTGCCCCGTCACAGAGTGGTCGCGCAAGCGGATCCGTGGCTTTGACGGCCGTTCCCTGGTGTGATCGCGCACATGTGGCGTTGTCAGCCACGGAATCCGCAGCAACAATCCCTCCATGACCTCTGTCGACCTGATCTTCCGCAACGGCAACATCTTCGACGGGACCCGGCACCGACTGCGCCAGGCCGTGGCGGTGTCACAGGGCCGGGTGGTCGCGGTCGTGGACGAGTCGGCGGCAGCAGACCTGGTCGGGGGAGGGACCACGGTCGTCGATCTCGCCGGTGGTCTGCTGCTGCCCGGCTTCCAGGACGCACACGTCCACCCGGTGCAGGGTGGCCTCGAGCGGATCCGTGTGACCTGTCGACACTCGACACTCGTGAGGAGTACGTCGCCGCAGTGGCCGACTACGCCGGGGCGCAACGGCACACGGAGTGGATCTGCGGAGGCGGGTGGGCGATGCCTGCCTTCGCGCCCGCAGGTCCAAGGGCAGCCGACCTCGACGCCGTGGTGGGTGACCGACCCGTCTTCCTGCCGAACCGCGACCATCACGGCGCCTGGGTGAGCTCGGCTGCTTTGCGGGCGGCTGGGATCGACCGCGACACGCCTGACCCGGTGGACGGTCGGATCGAGCGCGACGAGGCCGGGGACCCGACCGGAACTCTCCACGAGGGTGCAATGGGACTGGTCCAACGCCCTATTCCGGCCCCAACCGAGCAGGAATATGACCGCGCCCTGGCCGAGGCACAGGCCTACCTGCACAGCGTGGGGGTGACGGCCTGGCAGGACGCGATCCTGGACGGCCCAGCCGGGTTCGACGACCCGTCACCGACGTACCTCCGGGCGATGGCCGCCGGACGACTCACGGCCCGGGTCCGAGGGGCCCTGTGGTGGGACCGGTCCGCTGGACTCGAGCAGATCGACGGGCTCCTCATGCGGCGCACCGAGCTGACCCGCGGCCGGCTGGACGCCGGCAGCGTCAAGGTCATGCAGGACGGCGTGGTCGAGAACTACACGGCCGCCATGACGACGGCCTACCGCGACGGCTGCGGTGGACCCACGCACAACCACGGGCTCTCGTTCGTCGATCCGGCCACGCTCAACGAGGCGGTGACCCGGCTCGACGCGTTCGAGTCCGCACGCCTGTGCAACGGAGCCTCCGACGGTCGGCACCACATCGCCCACCTCCAGGTCGTGCGGCCCGAGGACCTTGCGCGGTTCACGGCGTTGGACGTCGCAGCGAACATGCAGCCGCTGTGGGCGATCTACGACGACCAGATGGTCGATCTGACCCTGCCGTACCTCGACGAGAAGGTCGCGTCGTGGCAGTACCCGTTCGGCGACCTGGCCCGGACCGGCGCCCGGATCGTGGCCGGCAGCGACTGGCCTGTGTCGTCCCCGGACCCGCTCGCCGGCATCCATGTGGCGGTGAACCGATGGAGCCTCGGGGAGCCGGGCAGAGCCGGCAGCGAGCCGTTCCTGCCCGAGCAGGCACTGTCGCCCGAGCAGGCGTTCGCGGCGTACACGAGTGGTTCGGCCTGGGTGAACCACCTCGACGACACCGGTCACGTCGCGCCCGGGATGTGTGCCGACCTCGTCGTCCTCGACCGCGACCCGTTGGCCGGTCACGCCTCGGAGATCGGCGCGGCAGCCGTGCGGGCGGCGTACATCGACGGCCGTCCGGTGTTCGAGGCCTGACTGGCTGTCCGCGGCTCTGGATACGTTCGGAGCATGGACAGCATCGGCGAACCACCCGGAGCGGCCAGTCGTGCTGCCGACCTCGTGCTCGAGGGAGGAGGGGTGAAGGGCGTCGCGCTCGTGGGTGTCGTCGACTCGCTGGTCCAGGCTGGCTATCGGTTCCCGCGAGTGGCGGGCACCTCCGCCGGTGCCGTCGTCGCAGCCGTGCTGGCGGGTCTGCTGAGAGCCGGCGAGGACCTGTCCCGGTTGGAGGACGTGGCTCTGAGCCTCAGCTACCGGAGGTTCAGGGACCGAGGCTTCCCGGGCGAGCTGCTGGGACCCCTGGGCTTCCTCGCCGACGGCTTCTCGCTGCTGCTGGCGGACGGGGTCTACGAAGGTGACTACCTGAGCGGATGGCTGGAAGGCGTCCTCGGTGACCTCGGCGTGCACACGTTCGGCGACCTACGGACCGACGACCCCGGCGGTGACGGTGCGATCCATCACTCCTATGCGCTGGTGGTCACCGCCAGTGACCTCTCCCGGAGACGTCTGGTGCGCTTTCCCTGGGACTTCGTCGACTACGGTCTCGATCCGGACGAGCAACCGGTCGCGGATGCGGTCAGGGCGTCCTCGTCCATCCCGTACTTCTTCGAGCCCGTGAGCCTACGGGGACCTCGCGGCACGTCCACGCTCGTCGACGGGGGCCTGCTGTCGAACTACCCGATCGGCATCTTCGACCGGATGGACGAGAACCCACCGCGCTGGCCAACGCTCGGCGTCCGCCTCGACGCACTCGGTATCGGTGACGAACCGTCGCCGGTCTCTCCGGTCAAGGGCCCGGTGGCGCTGGGGATCGCGATCGTCGCCACCTCGATCGAGGCATGTCAGGCCGAGCACGTCCTCGACCCGTGCAACGTCGCCCGCAGCGTGCACGTCGACACCGGCGGGGTCGACGCGACCGACTTCGACCTCGATGACGCCGAGAAGGCCGGCTTGCTCGGGTCGGGCCGACGGGCCGGTCGCGAGTTCCTGGGCGGCTGGGACTTCGACGCCTGGCTGCGCACCTGTCGAGGCGCACCACCTCCCCCCTGAGTCGGCGCGCTCGCGACCGAGCGCGGCGAAGTCGGTGGTCAGACCGGATCGGGTACGACGATTCCGTCGTCACGACCGCCGTCCTCTGTCGATTCCGTTGTTTCATCGGTAGGCTCGGCCTGCCGGACAGGATCCGGCCCGCGACCAGTAACGAGTGACGAGCCGTAGGGAGAGACGATGACGCAGCAGTTCCGCAACATCATCAACGGGGAGAGCGTGGCAGCCGCCTCCGGCGAGACCTACGACGTCGTGAACCCCGCGACCGGGCAGGCCTACGCCGAGGCCCCGAAGTCCGGAGCCGAGGACGTCGACCGGGCCATGCGGGCCGCTGAGGCCGCGTTCGAGTCGTGGGGCGAGACCACGCCCGCGGAGCGACAGCTGGCGCTGCTCAAGATGGCCGACGGCCTCGAGAGGCGGTCCGCGGAGTTCGTCAAGGCCGAGGTCGAGAACACCGGCAAGCCGATCTCGCTGACCGAGAGCGAGGAGCTGCCGCCGGCCATCGACCAACTCCGGTTCTTCGCCGGAGCCGCCCGGGTCCTGGAGGGGCGTTCCGCGGGGGAGTACATGAAGGACCACACCTCGATGGTCCGGCGCGAGCCGATCGGCGTGGTGGGACAGGTGACGCCGTGGAACTACCCGCTGATGATGATGATCTGGAAGATCTCGCCGGCGCTGGCGGCAGGCAACTGCGTCGTACTCAAACCGTCCGATACGACGCCTGCCTCCACGACGCTCTTCGCGGAGATGGCACAGGAGTTCCTCCCACCGGGTGTGTTCAACGTGGTGTGCGGCGACCGGGACACCGGCCGCGCCGTCGTGGAGCACCCGGTGCCGCAGCTGGTCTCGATCCCCGGATCGGTGCGTGCGGGCATGGAGGTCGCCGGTTCGGCGGCCGCCCAGTTGAAGCGCGCCCACCTCGAGCTCGGCGGCAAGGCCCCGGTCATCGTGTTTGACGACGCGGACGTCGAGGCTGCTGCCTCGGGGATCGCCGAGGCCGGCTACTTCAACGCTGGGCAGGACTGCACGGCAGCCACCCGGGTGCTGGCCGGTCCCGGGGTGCACGACGACTTCGTCTCCGCTCTCACCGAGCAGGCGAAGAACACCAGGACCGGGGCTCCGGACGAGGACGTGCTCTACGGTGCGCTCAACAACCCGAACCAGCTCGAGAGGGTCACCGGGATGATCGACCGGTTGCCCGACCATGCCGCTCTCAACACCGGTGGATCGCGGCAGGGCGACCGGGGCTTCTTCTACAGCCCGACCGTCGTCAGCGGTCTCCGGCAGGACGACGAGGTCATCCAGGACGAGATCTTCGGGCCGGTGATCACGGTGCAGCGTTTCTCCGACGAGGCCGAGGCGCTCCGCTGGGCCAACGGCGTGAAGTACGGTCTGGCGTCCTCGGTGTGGACCAAGGACCACGGCCGGGCGATGCGGATGGCCAAGCGGCTGGACTTCGGTGCGGTGTGGATCAACACCCACATCCCGATCGTGGCGGAGATGCCGCATGGTGGCTTCAAGCACTCGGGCTACGGCAAGGACCTGTCCATGTACGGCCTCGAGGACTACACGCGCATCAAGCACGTGATGTCCTACATCGGGGAGTGACCCAGTGAGTGACCGGTGAGGATCCTCCTCGTCGGCGCGGGCGGCGTCGGCGCTGCGTTCGCTGCCATCGCAGCCCGCCGCGCCTTTTTCGAGTTAGTTGTTTTCTCCGACTATGACCTCTCCCGGGCCGATCGGGCAGCAGCCGTCGACGACCGGTTCGTCGCAGCACAGGTCGACGCGTCGTCGGCCGGATCGGTGGCCGCTCTCGCTCAGAAGCACGGCTGCACACACGTCATGAACGCGGTGGACCCACGGTTCGTGATGTCCATCTTCGACGGGGCGTTCGACGCCGGGGCGACCTACCTCGACATGGCGCTGAGCCTGTCCCGGCCGCACCCGGAGGCGCCGTACTCCCAGGTCGGGGTGAAGCTCGGGGACGAGCAGTTCGCCCGGTCGGGGGAGTG
>JBPCND010000016.1:0-5890 GCA_051001655.1 Nocardioides sp.
ACCGGGAGCAGGCCCGGTGGGGAGTGTGGGACGTCCGGGCCGACCTGTTGCCGAGTCAGTACGCCGACGCGGTCGAGCGCGCCGGCGCCGTACCCGTGCTCCTTCCTCCTCAGGACCCGGTCGCGGCCACCGCCGTCGTGGCGCGGCTGGATGGCCTGGTGATCAGCGGCGGTGCCGATGTGGAACCCACCCGTTACGGCGCCGAGCCACACCCGCGCACGGCTCGGTGGCGCGAGGACCGGGACGCGTGGGAGCTCGCGCTGCTCGACGCGGCCGACGCCCGGTTGCTGCCGGTGCTCGGGATCTGCCGGGGGATGCAGGTGATGGCCGTGCACCGTGGCGGGTCGCTCGACCAGCACACCCCCGACCTGGTCGGGCACGAGGACCACTCCCCCGGTGGCGATGCCTACGGGGACATCGACGTGTCGACGCGCGGTGGGTCGCAGCTCGCCCGCCTCCTCGGCGAGCGGCACAAGGTCGGCTGCCACCACCACCAGTCGGTGCGCGAGCATCCTGGCTACGTCCCGGCCGCCTTTGCCGCGGACGGCACCCTCGAAGCCATGGAGGCCATCGGCGACCGGTTCGAGCTCGCGGTCCAGTGGCATCCCGAGACCCGTGCGGACGCCGGTCTCTTCCGGGGGCTCGTCGAGGCGGCTCGAGGCGTCTCCACCGCCGATTCCCACGTCCACCCGTGACAGGATGGGCACAGGAATGGACTCGACCTGTCACACGTGAGGACACTGCCATGACTAACGCCTCAGGCATGTACGCCCAGCACCAGGACGTCCTCGCCCGTGCTGTCGAGGCGACCCGGAGCCGCGCGTACTTCTCCGCGTTCGAGGAGTCACCCTCCCCCCGGTTCTACGGTGAGACCGCGGCGGCGGAAGGCAAGGCGGCCTTCGAGGCGTACGGCGGCACGACCTTCCCGATCACGACCCCGGGATCGACCGGGACGGTGGCAGGGGAGAAGTCGCCGTTCGGCTTTGCGCTCGACGTGGCCTATCCTCGCGTGACCGCCGACGGGGTCGACGAGCTGATGACGGCCGCCACCGCTGGCATGAAGGCGTTCCGCGAGGCCGGCCCCGATGGTCGGGCGGGTGTCTGCCTCGAGGTGCTGCACCGGCTGCACGGCAGGATCTTCGAGCTCGCGAACGCCGTTCAGCACACCACGGGGCAGGCCTTCGTGATGGCCGTCCAGGCCGGGGGTGCGCACGCGCTCGACCGGGCCCTGGAGGCGATCGCCTACGCACACACCGAGATGACGCGGACCCCTCCAACCGCAGTGTGGGAGAAGCCAGGCAAGGGTGACCCGCTGCGCATGGAGAAGACCTTCACGCCCGTCGCGCGAGGTGTCGGTCTGGTCATCGGCTGCAACACCTTCCCGACCTGGAACTCCTGGCCCGGCCTGTTCGCCTCCCTGGCCTGTGGCAACGCCGTCGTCGTCAAGCCGCACCCCGGAGCCGTCCTGCCGCTGGCGATCACCGTGCAGGTGTGCCAGGAGGTGCTCGACGAGGCCGGCTTCGACGCGAACCTGGTGACGCTGGCGGCAGAGGACCCCGCCGACGGGCTGGCTGCCGTCCTTGCGGTCCGACCTGAGGTCAAGCTCGTCGACTTCACGGGAGGCAACGCATTCGGCGACTGGTTGGAGACCCACGCCCGCCAGGCCGTCGTCTTCACCGAGAAGGCTGGCGTCAACACGGTCGTCGTGGACTCCACCGACAGCTTCAAGGGCCTGTGCATGAATCTGGCCTTCTCGTTCGCGCTCTACAGCGGCCAGATGTGCACGGCTCCGCAGAACGTGTACCTCCCCACCGGCGGAATCGACACCGACGACGGCCACAGGTCAGTGTCGGACGTGGCAGCGGGGATCGAGGCCGCGTTCGCAAAGCTTCTCGGCGACGACGCCCGTGCGGTCGAACTGCTCGGTGGGGTGGTCAACGACGGCGTGCTCTACCGGCTGTCCTCGGCGGCGTCCAGCGGCAAGGTCCTCGTCGAGTCGCGGACGGTGCGGCATCCGGCGTACGACGACGCGGTCGTCCGCACCCCGGCCCTGATCGGGCTCACCGCCGAGGACGCGTCGGTCTACGAGAGCGAGTGCTTCGGTCCGGTGGCCTACCTGATCGAGACCTCCGGCACCCACCAGTCGATCGACCTGTTCCGTCGTACCTCCCTCGAACAAGGCGCGATGACCGCCTCCGTCTACAGCACGTCGACCGAAGTCCTCGCGTCGATGCGGGACGCCTCACTCGACGCCGGGGTGGCACTGTCGGAGAACCTCACCGGGATGGTTTTCGTCAACCAGTCAGCGGCGTTCAGTGACTTCCACGGCACGGGGGCGAACCCGGCGACCAACGCGTCCTACACGGACACCGCGTACGTCGCGAGCCGGTTCCGCACCATCCAGTCCCGCCGACACCTCTGACCCCGCCCCACAGCCCCGACCTGGCGAGGCGGCGCGTCTGCACGCTGGAATCCTGGCGAGGCGGCGCGTCTGCACGCTGGAATCCTGGGGAGGCGGCGCGTCTGCACGCTGCCAACGGAGTCAGAAGAACGTCTGTCGTCGACCGTACGTGCGTCGTGCCTCTCGAACCCCGTCCATGAGGATTGCCTCGATGTCGCGCTGTGGACCGAACACGTTGACTCGCCGGGCGACGTCGATCGACCAATGCCGCTTCTGCACGATCCACGTTCGCCGTTCTGCGTCGTGTGTTCGATCGGTCTCCTCGGTGTGAAAACTCTCTCCGTCGTACTCGGCCGCGTAGTGAAGCTCTTCTACTCCCAGGTCCAGGCGATAGATCTCGCGCCCACGACTGTCCAGGACCGGCACCTGTGGAACAGGTGGCGGCAGCATCGGCAGGTCGAGCCAACGGAGCCGGAGGACGGATTCGCCCGGCGATTCAGACCTTCCGTCGGCGAGCGGCGCGAGCCCCCGTAGCTGGACCACACCCCGGTGTCGACGGAAGCGCTCGACTCCGTTCACCATCTCTTCCTTGTCGAGATCCGTGTGCCGGAGGAGGCCGTCCAGGCCGCCGATAGCAACGTCTCGTCGCGACAGCCGTCCGATGTCCCAGGCGGTGCAGATCGGTGTCGTCATCGCCACGCCGTCGAATACCTGCACGTCCCACGGCCTGAGATCGCGTTCCCCGCTATGGCATTGGCTGTAGCGGACTCTCCCGTGGCCGGGAAGTCGGAACAACGAGATCGGAGGCACGTCGACATGTCCTCCGAACGGCAACAGGCCGGTGTAGAGCCAGGTCGCCGTCCAGTCGGTCACGACTGCGCCGGGCGGCGCCACCAAGGACACGGCCTGAAGTCGCACGCTCATCGTGTCCGGGACTTGGCTCGCGACGTACACACCCTTCAACACTCTCCGGATCAGTCCGATGCGCAGGAGTCGGGCAAGCCGTGAACGGGTGATGTCGGCCGTGCGGGCCCGGGCAGCCGTGAACGGTTCATCCAGCGGCAACGGAAACTCGGGTCCGAGGAACGAATCGCTGAGCGGAAGAGGTGTGATCGCCATCCCCATAGCCTGCGCCGAAGTTGGCTGGCATGCCGTGCGTCATCCACAGGCCCGGCCCTGAGCGTGCGGACGTGCCGTCTCGAGGGGTTTTGGGCGTGCGGACGTGCCGACTCGGCGGGGTCGGCGGGGTCGGGGGGCTTCAAGTGGGTGGGGGTGGGATCAGTCCATCTTGCGGGGGGCACCGTCGGGCATGCGCAGGCCCAGGGCGTGCAGCGCGAGCTCGAGCGCCCGCCGGGTCAGGGCGGCTCCGGACGGGCTGGAGCGGTGGTGCGCCTCTGCGGCGAGCTGCGCGGCCCGCATGATCGCGAGCAGCTCGTCCTCCCGGCGCCGTGAAAGGTTGCGGCGAACGTCGTCGCGGTCGGTCATCGGCCCACGAAATCGACGAGGTCCTGGCTCTGCTGGATCCGCGACGGCTGATGGACGTACATCATGTGGCCCGCTTCGTAGTAGGCGTGCTCGATGTTCGCACGAAGCTCATCGGGGATCTGCAGATGTGCCAGAACGTCCTCTGCCGCGAAGTGCGGGGTGGCGCCGTCGTAGTAGCCGTAGGACACATGGACGCGCAGGTGGGGATTCTGCCGCATGGCCCGTTCGAGCTTCGGTGTCACGTCGATGGGCCGGCCCTCGAAGTCCTTGAACGACCACGGTTGCACGCGGCGCGAGATCTGCTCGTAGGGCATGTCGTTCTCGTAGCCGAGCTCGTCGCGGACGTAGTGGTTGAACACCGCGGCGTAGGGCCCGGTGATCGCGTCGTGCGACGGGTCGGCGTCCATCTCCTCAGCGATTGCGCTCGCGGCCGGGCCCGAGAAGCGACCGTCGAGCCGCCCGACGGTACGTCGCTGGTCCCGGAGCAGCTCGCCGAAGAATCGCCAGTGCTCGATGCGGAGATCCGCCCGGTCGACGTACTCCTCCGAGAGACCGGTCAGCGAGGCGAGCCTCGTGACGGCGGCCGCGCGCTCCTTGCGCGTCAGCCGTTCGCCCCGGGAGAGCACCCACGGGTAGTCGCGGGCGGCGTAGTCCTCGGCCTCCGCCAGCACCGCCTTGAGGGACCTGCGCCCCAGCCGGCCGTGGTAGTGCGCGATCGCCGCATAGGTCGGCAGGTAGAGCGCATGCGCCCGGTCGTTGCGCTGCTTCTCGAAGTCGATCGACGACACGTCGAGGACGCTGGAAATGAGGATCAGTCCATTGACGTACATTCCGTGCCGGGACTGAAGATGCTCGACGAGCGCCGCGCCACGGAGGGTGCCGTAGGACTCGCCGGCCACGAACTTCGGCGACATCCACCGCTTGTGCCGTGAGGTCCAGATCCGGATCAGCTCAGCCACCGACTCGATGTCACCCTGGTAGCCGTGGAACGGCTCCGGCTTCGACCCCTCGACTGCGCGCGAGTAGCCGGTCGACACCGGGTCGATGAAGACCAGGTCGCTGACGGCCAGGAGCGACTCGTGGTTGTCGGTGAGGGCGTACGGCGGTGCGAGCAGCTCGCCCACGTCGCCCATCACCACGCGGCGCGGCCCGAGCAGGCCCATGTGCAGCCACACGCTCGAGCTGCCGGGGCCACCGTTGAAGGCGAAAGTCACCGGCCGCGGGTGCGACCCGTCGGCAGTGTCCACCGTGTAGGTCGTGACCGACATCTCCGCCTTGGCCTTGAAGCCGGTGAACGTGCCGTCCTCGTAGACCTCGTCACGAAGGACCACCCGCCCGGTGGTGGCGGTGTAGTCGAGCATGCGACGACCCACCTTGAGCCGATGCTTCGTGGCCACCAGGTCGTCGGCAGGCTCGGTCGGCTTGGTGGTGGTGCCGGACTCGACGGGCGCGGCCTCATCGGCCTTGGCGGTCTTCTCGTCAGCCACCCCGCCACCTTAGGGGGTCACACGTGACCGGCAGCGACCCACGTGGTCATGCAGGCTGTTGCCCGTGGTGGTGCCCGACGAAACGAGGTCGGTGGGGGTTCCCTCGAAGACCACGGTGCCGCCGGTGTTGGCCGGCGCCACAAGAGCCCGACTCGACGGCATCCGAGCGTGCGGACGCGCCGACTCGACGGGCTCTCGGCGGGAGCTGTCCCGTGACCAGGTGGGAGACGTCGACGAGATCCCGAGGTTCCGCGGCGAGTCCTGCACGGGGGTGCATGGTGTCGGCCATGGCGCCATCATGCCCGGCCACCGCTCGCTCCGGCCCCGGGCGTCAGCGCTTGCGGGCTGTGAGCAACAGGTACTCCCACTCCATGGCCCCGTCGCCGACGCCGTCGCCGTCGCCGCCGCCGACGCCGACGCTGCGCAAGATCGATGCGGGCGTCGTCTAGCGCCTCCCCCCGCTCCGGTGTGCCCGCGATCGACCCGTAGACAGCGACCATGGGGCCATAGCAAGTCT
>JBPCND010000017.1:0-15615 GCA_051001655.1 Nocardioides sp.
CGCGCGAACGCCCAGTTGAACAAGGCGGTCCGGGCCAGGCCGACGTGCGGGGAGCCGGTCGGGGAGGGACAGAACCTCACTCGCACCGCCCCGGACGTCGTCGGGTCCTCAGTCACGAGCTACCACCTTGTTCGCCAGGGAGCCGATCCCGGTGACGGTGACTTCGACCTCGTCGCCGACGGTCATCGGACCGACCCCCTCCGGCGTGCCCGTGAGGATGACGTCACCGGGCAGCAGCGTCATCACCGAGGAGACATAGGCCACGAGCGTGGGCACGTCGAAGATCAGGTCCCTGGTGGTGCCGTCCTGGACCAGGTCGCCGTTGAGGTGCGTCTGGAGCCGGAGGTCGGAGGTGTCGAGCTCGGTCTCGATCCAGGGCCCGAGCGGGCAGAACGAGTCGAACCCCTTGGCCCGCGTGAACTGCACGTCGCTCTTCTGGAGGTCGCGCGCGGTGACGTCGTTGGCGACGGTGTAGCCGTAGACGACGTCCGCCACCCGCTCCGGAGCGACGTCGCGGCAGATCCGGCCGATCACGACGGCGAGCTCGCCCTCGTAGTGCACCTCGCTGGACTGCCGGGGGTAGAACACCGGGTCGCCAGGCCCCACCACCGACGTGTTCGGCTTGAGGAACATCAGGGGCTCCGCCGGCACGTCACCGCCCATCTCAGCGGCGTGAGCGGCGTAGTTCCTGCCGATCCCGACCACCTTGCTCCGCGGAAGCACTGGTGCGAGCAGACGGACGTCGGAGAGCCGCAGCTCCTTGTCGGTCGGCGAGATGCCGACGTAGAGGGGGTCGCCGGCGAGGGCCACGATGACGGACTCGTCCGAGGGGATGCCCAGCTCGTCGACCTCGCCCGTGACCACGCCGTACTGGGGCTCGTCTCCGGTGGTGAACCTTGCGATACGCACTCGGCAGAGCCTACCGGCGGAGACCGTGCGGCCCGGCCACTACCCTCGTGCCTGTGCACACCTGCGGACCCGCGCAGAGGCGGCTGCTCGGCAGGCTGGCCTGGTCTGCGCTGCGGGCGGCACACGAGTCCCGGGTCGATGTCTGGGTCGGGCCACACCTCGCGCGCCGTCAGGACGGCGTCACGCACCCGGTCGAGGACTTCCTGTTCACCTACTACTCCCAGCGCCCCGCGGCCCTGCGCCGGTGGCATCCGGGGTACGGCGTCGTGCTCGACGACGCCGAGGAGTACCTCTCGGTCAAGGGGTACGCCCGGGTCTCGACATCGACCACCGGCGACGGCCCGCCCACCGAGACGAGTTCGACCATCGGCGACGGCCCGACCGGGGTCGCGGTCTCACGCGAGCACGTCAGGTCACAGGGGCCGCTGCTCGACACCCTCCACCGGCTGCTGGACGCCACGGCCGCGCGGCCGGCCCAACTCGGCTGCTTCGGGATGCACGAGTGGACGATGGTCTACCGGCTCGACCAGGACCAGGTCCGGCACGCCGACCGACCGCTCCGGCTCGGGACGGCCGGGACGGACGCGGTCGTCGAGTCGCACCGGGTCGCGTGCTCGCACTTCGACGCGTTCCGGTTCTTCACCGATGAGGCGAGGCCGCTCAACGTCCTGCAGCCGGCCAGCGCCGACCGGGCGGCCTTCGAGCAGCCGGGCTGCCTGCATGCCGGGATGGACCTCTACAAGCACGCCTATCGGCTGACCCCTCTCGTGTGCTCCGAGCTGGTCGCCGACTGTTTCGAGCTGGCCCGCGACATCCGGGTCCTCGACATGCGCGCGTCGCCGTACGACCTCTCAGACCTCGGCCATTCCCCTGTCCGGGTCGAGACGCCGGCGGGGAAGCAGGAGTACGTCGCCGCGCAACGCGCCTTCGCCGAGCGCGGCGCTCCCCTTCGGCAGCGGCTGGTCGCCGAGTGCGAGCGCCTCCTCGCCGTCTGACCCGTCGCGCCGCGATCCGTTTGACCCGTCGCGGCGACCAGCCGAACGGGCAAACCATCGATGTGCACGATCCGACACCGGCTCTCGCCGTGGTCAGCCCGTTCGGAGGTGCAGCCCCGTCCGGACCCGCGGGCGGGACTACCCTCGGTCGGGTGGACGAGCTCATCGATGACAGCACGGGCGATCGCACGGATGACCTCACCGACGACATCATCGACGTGCCGGGGATCCGGGTGGGCCACTGGACCGATCCGGTCGGCCTCACCGGCTGCACCGTGGTCCTCGGTCCGCCCAAGGGGGCCGTGGTGGCGGTGGACGTCCGGGGCGGGGCGCCCGGCACCCGCGAGACAGACCTGCTGCAACCGGGGCGGCTCGTCGAGCGCATCCATGCCGTCACGCTGTGCGGTGGCTCGGCGTTCGGGCTGGCCGCGGCGGACGGGGTGATGACCTACCTGGCCGAGCGGGGCGTCGGCCTGCCGACCGACCACGCCGTCGTACCCCTCGTCCCGGCCGCGGTCATCTACGACCTCGGCACGGGTTCGGCGAACGCCCGGCCGGACGCGGCAGCCGGGAGGCATGCCTGCATCGACGCTGAGCCGGGCTCCGCCTGCGGCAACGGTCGGTTCGGTGCCGGCACCGGTGCGACCGTGGGGAAGCTGCTGGGGTCCGCACACTCGGCGCCGGGGGGAATCGGCACCGCATCGCGGCGGCTGCCCGGAGGTGGCATCGTCGGGGCGCTCGCCGTGGTCAACGCGGTCGGCGACGTGGTCGACACGCACGGGCGCCTGCTGGCCGGGCCCGGAGCGGTCGAGGGCCTGCTGCGGGACGGCCTCGAGACGCCTCCGCTCGCCGGCACGAACACCACGCTGGTCGTCGTCGCCACGGATGTCAGGCTCGGCAAGGAGCAGGCCCACCGGCTCGCTGTGGTCTCCCACGACGGGCTGGCCCACGCGATCCGGCCGGTGCACACGGCGTTCGACGGTGACACCGTCTTCACCATGAGCACCGGCCGGGCGGCCGAGCAGCCGGTCGTCCTGGAGATCGCTGCCGTCGAGGTGGTGGCCCGCGCGATCCGCAACGCCGTCGTCCAGCGCTAGTCGGGCGCTGGCCGGGCGGTCAGAACACCGAGCTCCAGTCGACCTTCACCGACACCGATCACGGCGCCGCGATGGGACAGGTGCATGTTGGGGCTCTTCTCCTGGGAGGGAGGCCGTGGGCGCTGGTGCGCTACCGGCCGGGTCTCCCCTCATCCAAGATCCGGTCTCTGACCAGAGCAGGCGTGTTCTGATGTCGCCTGCGTGAACACCTGGTGGCGGGCAACCTCCCCACAGCTCAGGTCGTCAACGGTTCCCCGCCCTGACGACGCAGGCCGAAGGTGACCCCTTCGACGAGCGCTCCCCACGACGCCTCGATGACGTTGGCGCCCACTCCCACCGTGACCCAGGACGACACCCCGTCGGTGGTCTCGATGAGCACCCGGGTGACGGCGTCCGTCCCGTGACCCTGGTCGAGGATCCGCACCTTGTAGTCGATCAGCTCGAACTTCGCGACCTCCGGATACGCCTGGCCGATCGCTTCGCGCAACGCCTGGTCGAGGGCGTTGACCGGTCCGTTGCCCTCACCGGTGGTGATGATCCGGGCGCCGCCGGCATGCAGCTTGATCGTCGCCTCGGACACGGCCTCGCCGTCGGGCCTGGAGTCGGTGATCACCCGCCAGGACTCGACCCGGAATTGCGCCGGACGCGTCCCCTCGACCTCCTCGACGAGCAGCAGCTCGAAGGAGGCGTCGGCCGCCTCGAAGGTGTGCCCTAACGCCTCCAACGCCTTCACGCGGTCGGTGACCCGGGTGACGAGCGCCCGGTCGTCACTCAGGTCGAAGCCCAGCTCCCGCCCCTTGAGCTCGATCGAGGCCCGGCCGGCCATGTCGGAGACCAGCAGCCGCATGTCGTTGCCGACGTCGACGGGGTCGAGATGTTGGTAGAGCGTCGGGTCCACCTTGATGGCGCTCGCGTGCAGCCCGGCCTTGTGCGCGAACGCGCTCACCCCGACGTACGGCTGTCGCGACGCCGGCGGGACGTTCGTCACGTCGGCCACCGCATGGGCGATCCGGGTGGCCTCCCGGAGCATCCCGGGTGGCAGGACCGGCCAGTCCAGCTTGAGCTCGAGGTTGGCCACCACGGACACGAGGTCGGCGTTGCCGGTGCGCTCGCCGTACCCGTTGAGAGTGCCCTGCACGTGGGTAGCGCCGGCGGCGACCGCGGCGAGAGTGTTCGCGACCGCGCAGCCGGTGTCGTTGTGGCAGTGGATGCCGACCCGGACGCCCGTCGAAGCGACCACGTCGTGGACCACCTCGGCCACCCAGGGCGGCAGCATCCCGCCGTTGGTGTCGCACAGAGCGACGACCTCGGCCCCGGCGTCGTACGCCGTCCGCAGCACCTCGAGCGCGTAGGCCCGGTTGTCCCGGTAGCCGTCGAAGAAGTGCTCCGCGTCGAGAAAGACCCGCTGTCCCTCGCTCGTCAGGTGGGACACCGAGTCCCGCACCATCGCGAGGTTCTCCGCCAGCGTGGTGCGCAGCGCGAGCTCGACGTGTCGGTCGTGGGACTTGGCCACCAGCGTGACGACACCGGCTCCGGACTCCCGCAGGGCGGCGATCAGCGGGTCGTCCGCTGCCTTGACCCCGGGGCGTCGGGTTGCTCCGAAGGCGGCGAGGGTCGCGTTCTCCAGCACCAGCTCGGTCCGGGCACGTCGGAAGAAGTCGGTGTCCTTCGGGTTCGACCCCGGCCACCCGCCCTCGATGAAGCCCACGCCGAGCCCGTCGAGCTGGCGCGCAATGCTCAGCTTGTCGGCGACGGAGAGGTTGAGCCCTTCCTGCTGGGCGCCATCGCGCAACGTCGTGTCGTAGACGTGGAAGGCGGCGTCGACTCCGTCGACGTGGTCGATGCTCATCGCAGTCCCCTGTGGATCCGGTTGGGTGCCGTTCTGGCAACAAAAAACCTCTCGTGGGTTACGAGAGGTTGGCGCGTGCGGAGGGTCCGCCCGCGCTAGCTGATGATGATCTGCTTCTGCACGTCGTCGAGTCTGCCACGTCAGCGCGTGAAGGTGAAGAAGCGCTGTCCCGAGATCAAGGGCTCAGGCTCGTCGCCGAGACGATGAAAACCCACACGATAGGTGCGGTCTTCAGGTGCGTGCAGCGAGACCAGCTCGAAGCCGGCGTCGTTGAACCAACGGCGGATCGCGTCCGTGGGCTCGACCGGGTCTCGGTCGGCGAAGCGTCCACGGGTCCACACGACGGTGGCGCCGCGTGAGCACAGCTGGCGGGCAACCTTCACCGTCGCCCTCGTGTCGGCATCGGAGAGGTTGCCGAAGACACCGCAGAGCATCACCAGGTCTGCAGGGACCGCGCGTGCATAGCTGTCGGAGTGTCCGGCGTCGGCCCGGGCCACCTCGACGCCGTCAAGGTGCTGCTCCCGGGCGTAGTCCTCCGCCCGGCTCGCGAGGGCGTCGTCCAGCTCCACCAGCCTGGCCCGGACCTGTCCGGCGGCTTGATGCGTCGCCAGCACCTCCAGCAGGTCACGGCCGTCCCCGCTGCAGGCGCTCACCACCTGCAGGGGACCGGTTCCGGCGTCGTCGAGCCACCGTCGGATGCAGGCCTGGACGGAGCGGCGCCGCCCCGACAGGTCCGAGGACGGATCCTCGTAGTCGGCGTGCCAGGCCATCCAGTCGGTCACGTCGGCCGCCGGCGCCGGATCGGCCGCGCCGATGTCAGAACCATCTCACGAGCGAGCCGAGCATCGTCCCGACCCGCCAGGGCGGACCCGGCTGCGGATCCCACACCACGTCGCCCGTCGACGCCGACCAGGCCAACGCCATCAGCACGAGAGCCACGGCGGCGACCGCGGTCCACCCCACCCACTGGTCACGCACGGACCGTCCGACGAGGCGGTGGGTCGGCAACCGCAACCGTTTCGCGCCGGGCCCCCACCACAGCGTCAGCCCGAGAACCGCGCCGAGGACCAGCAGTCCCGGGGTGAGCGGCAGCCGGAGGACGGCCCAACCGAGACCGACCACGAGGGTGACGGTGGCCGACCACACGAGCAGCATCAGCGTGCCCCCGGTCGCGACGACGAGATACCACGGGGCGCTCAGCAGGGTCAGCGGAGCGTCGTACCAGCACCGCCTCCCGCGCAGGTGCTGACGTTCGCGGGCCGACTCGCCGGTCCAGGAGATCGTCCGCACCGTGAGCACGGCGAGCGCCGCGAGGAGGGACGTGAGGTA
Source organism: Nocardioides sp. (assembly GCA_051001655.1). Taxonomy (GTDB): domain Bacteria; phylum Actinomycetota; class Actinomycetes; order Propionibacteriales; family Nocardioidaceae; genus Nocardioides_B. Next base: position 6,180 of record JBPCND010000017.1, read on the forward strand.
CGGAGCCACCGCGACTCCGATCATGCACAGCCCGAGCAGTCCGCCGAGCAACAGGCTTCGCTGCAGCCGGGCGACCCGGGTGGGCACCCCCCGGCGCACGTCAGCAGGCAGCAACGCCGGCCGGGACCTCGTGCCAGGTGAAGGCGGCTGCATGTAGGGCAGCCGGGACGGCACGATCGTGGGGTGGGCAGCCAGGGTGCTCGACGCAGGCTCCAGCCGGGGGCCGGGCACGGTCAGCGGGGTGGTCGGCCGGGTGAGCGGGACGCGTGCGGTCCTTCCGCCGTGCCCGAGAACGCGGGTCGCGTGGCGTTCGGTCAGACCGGAGCCGGCGTCGTGGGCGGCCAGCACGAACGGCAGGGTGAAGTCCTCGCCCGCTTCTGACGGCGGGGGCTCGACGACCGTCCCGCGCACGGCGGCTAGGACCGCACCGGTGGTCGGTCGGTCCAACGGCTCGGCGGCCAGTGCCTCACGCACGAGCGGGAGCAGGTCGGAGGGGACGCCGCTGAGGTCGTGCTCCCCCCGTCTGACCCGGTCCATGATCGCCATCGCCGGTCCGGTGCCGAAGGGCGGCCGACCGGTGGCGGCGAAGACCATCGTGGCCGCCCATGCGTGCACGTCCGAGGCGGTGGTCGCCTCGTCGCCGTAAAGGATCTCCGGCGCGAGGTAGCCGGGTGTGCCCAGCAGCCACCCCGTGAGGGTGATCCGGGGATCCTCCGCGAGCCGGGCGAGGCCGAAGTCGATGAGCACCGGCGAGCGCCCCTCGACCAGCACGTTGGACGGCTTGATGTCACGATGCAGGACACCGACCGAGTGGACGGCGATGACCGCCTCGGCGAGACCGGCGGCGAACCAACGCAGGTCGGCGCCGGTGATCGGCCCGTCCTGTCGGATGTGCTGGTGCAGGGAGAGCCCGGGGACATACCGGGTGGCGACGTACGGCGTCTCTCCCCATGGGTCCGCGTCGATCACCTCGGCGATCCGCGGACTGGAGACCCGGCGCAGCGAGGCCACCTCACGGGCCAGCCGGTCGCGTGCCTCGTCGTCGCCGATGATGTGCGGCCGCAGCACCTTGAGGGCGACCCGAGAGCCGTTCGCGGCCTGCGCGAGGTGCACCACGCCCATGCCGCCCTCGCCGATCTTCGTCAGCAGGCGGTAGGGCCCCACCCGCACCTCAGGGCGCCGGTGCGGGCTCGTGGTGGTCACCGGTCCACGGTAGCCGAGCGGCGCGGCCGGATCAGACCACGCGGTGCATCCACCCGAAGGTGTCGTCGCAGCGGCCGTACTGGATGTCGACGAGGGTCTGCCGGACCTGCGTGGTGACCGGACCGGTGGTTTCCGGATCGCCCACCTCGCCGCCCGCCCACTTGAGTACGCCGACCGGTGTGACCACGGCCGCCGTACCGCAGGCGAACACCTCGGTGATCCGGCCGGACGCGACGCCGTCACGCCACTCGTCGACGGAGAACCGGCGCTCGTCGACGCGGTGGCCGAGCTTGCCGCACAGCTCCATGATCGAGTCGCGGGTGATCCCTTCGAGGATCGTTCCGGCCAGCTCAGGGGTCACGATGCTGCCGTCGTCGTGGACGAAGTAGAGGTTCATCCCGCCCAGCTCCTCGACGTACCTGCCCTCGGCGGCGTCGAGGAAGACGACCTGGTCGCAGCCCTGGTCCATGGCCTCCTGCTGCGCGACGAGCGAGCTGGCGTAGTTGCCGCCGGTCTTCGCCGCACCCATCCCACCGCGGCCGGCGCGGGTGTACTCCTCGGTGAGCCAGATCGACACCGGCGTGAGGCCCTTGGCGAAATAGGCGCCAGCCGGCGACGCGATCACCAGGTAGGTGACGTGTTTGGCCGGACGCACGCCCAGGAACGTCTCGGAGGCGAACATGAACGGCCGCAGGTAGAGGCTCTTCTCCCCCGCCGCGTCCGGCACCCAGCGCCGGTCGGCCTGCACGAGCGCGTCGACGGAGGCCACGAAGTCGCCTGCGGGAAGGACCGGCAGAGCCAGCCGCTTCGAGGACCGCATCATCCGCTCGGCGTTGGCCTCGGGCCGGAACGTCCAGATCGAGCCGTCCTCGTGCCGGTAGGCTTTCAGCCCCTCGAAGATCTCCTGCGCGTAGTGCAGGACCGCAGTTGCGGGGTCCAGGGTGAGCGGGGCGTACGGCGTCACGCGGGCGTCGTGCCAGCCGGTCCCGGGGGTCCACTCGACGATGTACATGTGGTCGGTGAAATGGATGCCGAAGCCGGGGGCGGCGAGGATCTCTGTGAGACGGGCGTCGTCGACCGGGCTGGTCGCCGCAGTCACGGTGATGTCGAGGAACGTCTCCATGTCCTGCACGTTAGCCGAACTCCCCCGTCCAAGGCGGGGGGGAGATTTACCAGGGGATGCAGGATGTTTGAACCTCCCCATGGAGAGTTCTCCATGGGGAGGTTCCAATTGCCTGCATCCCCTGGTAAACCCCCGGGCTCACGTGGAGACGCGGGCGGCGATCGCGTCGCCGATCTCGGAGGTACGCCGCCCGCTGCCGCTGCGCCTGTCGCTGCGGTCAGCCAGATCGGCCACCACGGCCTCCTCCACCCTGCGCGCCGCGTCGACGAGGCCGAGGTGCTCGAGCAGCAGCGCACCCGACAGGATCGCCGCTGTCGGGTCCGCCAGCTGTTGACCGGCGATGTCGGGGGCCGACCCGTGCACCGGCTCGAACATGCTGGGCGTCGTACGCTCCGGGTTCACGTTGCCGCTCGCGGCCAGCCCGATGCCGCCGGTGACCGCTGCCGCCAGGTCGGTGAGGATGTCGCCGAAGAGGTTGTCGGTGACGATCACGTCGAACCGGGCCGGGTCAGTGGTGAGGAAGATGGTCGCGGCGTCGACATGGAGGTAGTCCACGGACACCTCGGGGAACTCCCGCGCCACCTCGCCCACCAGGCGGGACCAGAGCGCGCCGGCGTGCACGAGCACGTTGGTCTTGTGGACCAGCGTCAGCTTCTGCCGCGGCCGCCTGCTCGCCCGGGCGAACGCGTCGCGGACGACGCGCTCCACCCCGAAGGCGGTGTTCACACTGACCTCAGTGGCGATCTCGGCAGTGGTGCCCACCCGGAGCGCGCCACCGTTGCCGACGTACGGACCCTCGGTGCCCTCCCGCACGACCACGAGGTCGACCTCGCCCGGGTCGGCGAGTGGTGACGTGGCACCGGGGTAGATCCGGGACGGACGCAGGTTCACGTAGTGGTCGAGCTCGAACCGCAGCTTGAGCAGCAGCCCCCGTTCCAGGATGCCCGGTGGCAGGTTCGGGTCTCCCGGCCTGCCACCGACAGCACCGAGCAGGATCGCGTCGTGACCTCTGAGCTCGGCAAGGACCGAGTCGGGCAGCACCTCCCCCGTGGCGAGGTACCGTTCCGCGCCGAGGTCGTAGCGGGCCGTCTCGAGCGTCACCTGACCACCACTGCCGGCAGCCACTACCTCAAGGACTTTGAGGGCCTCGGCTGTGACCTCCGGCCCGATCCCGTCCCCGGGAATGACGGCGAGGTGGATCGTCTGTCCGGAGAACCGCTCGGCGTGGGACACCCCAGCGAGGCTAGTTGTCGTCAGGGCGTTGACCGCCGTTGTCTCGAAGGTCGAGCCCGGCCTGAACCGGCTGCTGGCTGATCTGACCGGAGGCGGTCGGCTGTGCTTCGCCGTAGTGCCGACCTGGCCCCCACTCGGGGTACATGTCATACATCTGTTGCTCCAAAGAGGACGTAGCGATACATCGGACTCCGCCGCCGCGAACGAGACGATGCTTCGAAGTCGCGGGTCGCGCGGTCCTCAAGCTCGGTCCCGGCGAGAGCAACGCGGTGGCGTGCTAGTCGATGCTCGCGGCGGAGGTTCTTCGTAAGGCCTGCCGGACGCACCGGACTCCGCGGCGAGGTGGCCTTACTTAAGAGGCCCCGCCACGGCAGTCAATGAGTACGAAGAAGCTCCGCATGGTGCTCTCAGGCTAACAAGATCCCTTGTCAGCGAGTGCCGTTTCCGCACACCTTCCACCATGCGAGACACAGTCTCATAACTTAACCAGGCTGGCCGGGTTTGAGACACTCGCCCCATGTCCGCACCGCCCGACCTCCCCGAGATCGTCTCGCGCGCCTTCGATGTCTCGCGCAAGCGCGGCTACGTCTCCTTCTGTCGCAACGAGACCGGCAGGCTCCTCGCGGCGCTGGCCGCAACCCGGTCCGGGACGTTGGCGGAGTTCGGCACCGGATGCGGCGTGGGGACGGCGTGGCTGCGTAGCGGGGTCCGTGCCGAAGCCACGATCCTCACCGCCGAGCTCGACCCCCGGTTGGCCGAGGCAGCTGCAGAGATCTTCGAGGCCGACGACCAGGTCGAGGTGTTGGCCGCCGACTGGTCGACCATGCGTGACCGGGGCCCGTTCTCGCTGCTCTTCCTCGACGCCCGGGAGCCGAAGAACGCCGGCGCCGACACGATCATCGACCTCGTGGAGCCCGGCGGCGTGGTGGTGCTCGACGACTTCACCCCTTGTCCCTCCTGGCCTCCGGTCTACGAGGGGCGCGTCGACGTACTCCGCGAACAGTGGCTGACCGACGAGCGCTTCACCTCTGTCGAGGTGATGGTGGCTACGGACGCCTCGGTCCTGATCGCCACCAAACGCTGATCACGCCGGCCGTCACGCCCTGCCAGTGACTAGCCGCTGAGGTCGACCGCCCGGACAGACTCGGCGTCGATGGCCGCGCGGATCTCCTCCAGCACGCCGGCCGGGATCGCCGAGTCCACGGAGAGCGCGACCAGGGCATGGCCGCCCTTGGTCCGGCGCGCCACCTGCATGCCGGCGATGTTGACGTCCGCAGCACCGAGGATGACGCCGACGGTGCCGACCATGCCGGGTCGGTCCTCGTAACGGAAGAACGCGAGGTGCTCGGTCGGCTCGATGTCGAGGTCGTAGCCGTCCACCTCGACGAGCCGCTCCTTCTGCGCGATGCCGACGAGCGTGCCGGACACCGACACCTGGCAGCCGTCGGCGAGGGTGCCGCGCAGCGTGATCAGGTTGCGGTGGTCGGGGCTCTCGCCGTCGGTGAGGAGGCGTACGGCGACGCCCCGCTCGGCAGCGAGCAGGGGGGCGTTGACGTAGGAGACCTGGTCCTCGACCACGTCGGCGAACACCCCCTTGAGGGCGGCGAGCTCGAGCACCTTGACGTCGTACTGAGTGATCTCGCCGCGGACCTCGACGTCGAGCTGCTGCGCGACCTCGCCGGCGAGCGCGGTGAAGATCCGGCCGAGCTTCTCGGTCAGCGGAATGCCCGGGCGGACGTCCTCGGCGATCAGGCCGCCTTGGACGTTCACTGCGTCGGGCACCAGCTCACCGGCGAGCGCGAGACGGACCGACCTGGCGACAGAGATGCCGGCCTTCTCCTGCGCCTCGTCCGTGGATGCTCCGAGGTGCGGCGTGGCCACGACGTTCTCGAACTCGAACAAGGGGCTGTCGGTGCACGGCTCGGTCGCGAAGACGTCGAGGCCGGCGGCAGCGACCCGGCCTTCCTTGAGGGCCACGTGCAGGGCGTGCTCGTCGACGATGCCACCGCGCGCAGCGTTGACCAGCACCAGGTGCGGCCTGACCTGGGCCAGCTCCTCCTCGCCGATCAGGCCGATCGTCTCGGCGGTCTTGGGCAGGTGCACGCTCATGAAGTCGGACTCGGCCAAGAGCTCGTCGAGAGCTACGAGCCGAACGCCCATCTGCGCGGCCCGACCGGCCTGCACGTAGGGGTCATAGGCGATGACATTCATGCCGAAGGCACTGAGCCGCTGGGCGACCAGCACACCGATCCGGCCGAGACCCACGATGCCGACGGTCTTGTCGTTGAGCTCGATGCCGGTGTACCTGCTGCGCTTCCACTCGCCGTTCTTCAGCGCCGCGTTGGCCGGCGCGACGTGACGGGCGGCAGCGAGCATCAGCGCGACGGCGAGCTCCGCGGCGGACACGATGTTGGAGGTGGGGGCGTTGACCACCATGACGCCGTTCTGGGTGGCGGCCTTGACGTCGACGTTGTCCAGCCCGACCCCGGCGCGCGCGATGACCTTCAGCCGTGTCGCGGCGGCGAGGGCCTCCGCGTCGACCTTCGTCGCGCTGCGTACCAGGATCGCCTCCGCCTCGGCGATCGCCGGCAGCAGCTCCGCACGGTCGGCGCCGTTGCAGTGGCGGATGTCGAAGTCGGGGCCGAGCGCCTCCACCGTGGCGGGGCTGAGCTCTTCGGCGATGAGTACGACGGGCTTGCTCACGGGGGCTTCCTCGGTGGTTCGTCGGTCGGTTGATCGGCCGTCATCCCCGCATCCCGCGAGGGCGACCTTGCACGACGCTGTGCCCGAGTTGACTCTACCGCAAGCCGCGGCGGTGCATTCAGGCCGCCGGCACCGGCCACACGTACTCCAGATCGTCCGGGACGTCGGTGAACCGGTCCCCGTAGACGGTGGGGTCCTTGCGCAGCAGCGACGCGCGGGCGGTGGCTGCGGTGGAAGTCGTCGTCCCCGAGCCACGGCGGCAGTGCGCCGGTCGCGGCGAGCTCTGCCTGGCTCCGCAGCCGCGTGACGCCGGCGGTCACCAGGTCCGCGGTGATCGTGGCTGCGCAGGTGTCGGCGAACCCCCGTTCGAGCCACACCTCGCAGCAGGTGAGTCCGTAGCGACCGAGAGCCTCCTCGTGACCGCACCACATCCGGACCGCTGGGTGGTGCCGCCAGCCGTAACCGGGACGGACGAGCCCTCGGACCACCTGGATGCACTCGACGCGCTGCTTCCCGAGACGCTTCGTGTCCAGGCTGCGCGCGGACATCTCGAAATCGGAGAAGGGCAAGAAGGTCTGCATCAGGCGCTCGCTCCCGTCGACCTGTCGGACCATGCGCGCTGCGCGGGGAGTACGCCGCCATGCCCTGCTCCTTGCGCTCGCCCCGGAGGCGCTGTCCACCCTCGTCGAGTGCGAGGTGCAGGAGCCGGTGGGCATCCACGGCCCTGACTCGCAGCATGTCGTCGAGGCGGTCGTCGAGACCTTCGGCGGCTGCCACCTCGGTGTCGTGCACTCATCTGTCGCGCGCCATCCGCTCCGCCGCCGTACGTCGCGACCTCTCGGCGAGCTTCCCGCGAGCTCCCGACGAGCTTCCCGCAAGCTTCCCGCGAGCTCCCCATGGAAACCCGACGCTCCCCATGGCGAGCAAGCCAGGGGGAGCGTCAAACATCCTGCATCCCCTGGTAAACCGCCGGGTCCGGGAGGGCGGCGCCGCGGGATCCGGAGGGAAGGGGTCAGCGCGTCGCCGTGCCTTCGGTGTAGTCGCTGTCGTGCGACTTCACCCAGCTCATCAGCTTGCGCAGCTCGCGGCCGGTCGTCTCGATCGGGTGTTGCTCACCCTGGGCCCGCAGCTCCTTGAACTCCGGTCCACCGGCATCCTGGTCGTCGATGAACCGCTTCGCGAAGGCACCGTTCTGGATGTCGGCGAGCACCGCTCGCATGTTGTCCTTCACGGATGGGTCGATCACCCGCGGGCCGGACACATAGTCCCCGTACTCCGCGGTGTCGGAGACCGACCAGCGCTGTTTGGCGATGCCGCCCTCGTACATCAGGTCCACGATCAGCTTCAGCTCGTGCAAGCACTCGAAGTAGGCCACCTCGGGCTGGTAGCCGGCCTCGACCAGCGTCTCGAAGCCGTACTGGACCAGCCGGGACGCGCCGCCGCAGAGCACGGCCTGCTCACCGAAGAGGTCGGTCTCGCACTCCTCGGTGAACGTGGTCCTGATCCCTCCGGCCCGCAGGCCACCGATCGCCTTTGCGTAGGCGAGCGCGAGCGGCCACGCCTTGCCTGTGGCGTCCTCCTCGACGGCGACGAGCACCGGCACGCCACGGCCCTCGCTGTACTCCCGGCGGACCAGGTGGCCCGGGCCCTTTGGCGCGACCATCGCGACGTCGACGCCGGCCGGCGGCTCGATGTAGCCGAACCGGATGTTGAAGCCGTGCGCGAAGAACAGCGCGTCCCCCTCGACCAGGTTCGGTTCCACGGCCTCGGCGTAGAGCGTTCGCTGCACGTGGTCTGGCGCGAGGATCATCATCAGGTCGGCTTCCTCGCACGCTTCGGACGGCGTGAGGACGCGCAGCCCTTCGGCCTCGGCCTTGGCCCGACTGTTCGACGCCCCGGGGAGGCCGACGCGGACGTCCACCCCCGAGTCACGCAGGGACAACGCGTGCGCGTGGCCCTGGCTTCCGTAGCCCAACACGGCCACGTTGCGGCCCTGGATCACGGACAGGTCGGCGTCGTCGTCGTACAACATGTCAGCCACGGTGGGCTCTCCTTCGTCGGGCATGCGGGCGGCGGGGGTACGGCGGTCAGGCGGAAGTGGCAGGGGCGGCAGGTCGAGCAACCGGTGGGGCAGCAGGTCGTGCGGCGGGAAGTGCCGGCATGGGGACCGGCCGCAGGGTGCGCTCGCTGATCGAGCGACCTCCCCGGCCGATGGCCACCATCCCGGACTGGACGAGCTCGCGGACACCAAAGGGTTGCACCACGCGCAGGAAGTCCTCGAGCTTCCCGCGGTTCCCGGTGACCTGGATGGTCACGGCGTCGGTGGCGACGTCGACCACCTTGGCCCGGAACAGCTGGACCACTTCAAGCACCTGGCCACGAGTGGCGGTGTCAGCCTTGACCTTGACCAGCAGCAGCTCGCGGGACACCGACAGGTCCGGTTCGAGCTCTACGATCTTGATCACCTCGACGAGCTTGTTGAGCTGCTTGGTGACCTGCTCCAGAGGCGAGTCCTCGACGTTGACCGCGATCGTCATCCGGGAGACCTCGGGGTTCTCTGTGGGGCCTACTGCGAGCGAGTCGATGTTGAACCCGCGGCGGCTGAACAGCCCGGCCACCCGGGCGAGGACACCGGGCTTGTTCTCCACCAGCACGGACAGTGTGTGTCGACTCATGAAAGCTCCTTCCCCGATGCGCGGGCTCGACGGGCTCGACGGGCTCGACGTGCTCGACGTGCTCGACCCACAAGCCATGCTCACAGGTCGTCCTCGTCGAACTCGGGCGCCATGTCCCGGGCGAACTTGATGTCGTCGTTGCTCGTGCCGGCTACGACCATCGGCCACACCATGGCGTCTCGGTGCACCCGGAAGTCCACGACCACAGGCACGTCGTCGATCTCCATCGCCTTGTCGATGGTGGCGTCGACGTCTCCGGGGGAGTCGCAAGCCAGGCCGATACAGCCGTAAGCCTCGGCCAGCTTGACGAAGTCCGGGATCCGCACACCCGGAGGCTGCGCCCCCGGGACCCCCACACGAGGGGGGGTGGCTCCCCTAGGGTGCCGGCCGGCCGGCCCAACGACGACATGGTGCGCGGCCCGGAGTTCAGCGCCGACGAGCAGCGGGCCGCGACCCGCAGGGAGGTGATGGCGTCATGAGCACCCACACGCTATCGGTC
>JBPCND010000018.1:0-9351 GCA_051001655.1 Nocardioides sp.
CTCGAGGTCCACTGACCTCCGCTCGGTGCGTCAGCTCTCAGTCGAGGATCTTCAGCCTACGATGACTGACTTCGACCACGTCTTGCTCACGCGGTTCAGCGCCGTCCTCTCCCCAGGCATCGAACCAGCGTCCGAGGACTGGCTGAGGTACCGCCTGGGGTTCTTCTACGACGCCTGCTACTCCTCGGTCTGCAACCAGCGCGACGCAGATTTCGAGTGGTTGGTTCTCTTCGACGACCGCTGCTCCGACGGTTTCCGGCGAGACGTGGAAGAACGTGCGGCCGGGGTCTTCGCCCCGCTATGGACGCATGAGGTCTTCCGGCGGAACACCTTCGCGCCATTCATCGAGCGTGACGCCCACCAGCCGTTCCTCATCACCACGCGGATCGACAGTGATGACGCCATCGCTATGGATTTCATGGCTGCGGTACAAGGGCAGTTCGCCGGTCAGGAGCGAGTGTTCGTCAACTTCACGCGAGGTGTCCAGATCGATCGCTCCGGCGCGGTGTATCTGTGCGATCAGCTGTCCAGCCCGTTTCTCTCGCTGATCGAGAAGCGGATGACGGGCGAACCACCGGCCACGGTCTTCTCACCCAAGCACGCTCGGGCACGTGAGTCCGGCCGGCTGCTCGAGGTCAAGGCCCCGCCCATGTGGGCTCAGGTCGTGCACGGTGCGAACCTCTCCAACATCATTGTCGGTCCCCGCATCTCACCCCGCGTGGTCAATCAGCGGTTCGACATGTCCTTGGAGTACCGTCGCGAACTGCCGCTGCGTCACTTGCTTCGCGAGCGGGCCACACAGCGAGTCCGCCTGGCACAGCTGTGGGCCGGGCACCCAGGGGAGTTCACCAAGTGGCTGGAGGCCCGAGCTTGGAGACTCAAAGGAACCCACGAGCGCCCCCAGGGAACGACGCGCACGCTGACCGACATCGTCCAGAGCTACGCGCGTCGACTCGGCTACCGCACGGGAGGGTCAGGTCCACGGTCGTGGTCTTGACCGGGCAGACGGCCGAGCCCTAGCCCACGCGGACGGCCGTCTCACCGAGCCTGACGACGTCGCCTTTGACGAGCTGTCGTCCGCGGCGCGTCTCCATCTCCTCGTTGACGAAGACCAGGCCCTGCAGGAGCAGAGGCTTGGCGTTCGCGCCGCTGTCGACCAGGTCCGCCAGCTTCAGGAACTGGCCCAGCCGGATCGACTCGTCGCGGATCGAGACCTCGCGGGCATCGTTCACCCGGTCATCCTCCCACCGCTCCACCACCGGGGGGGACCAGTGTCAAGCGGCCTAGGTCAGCACGGTGAAGGCGTGGATGACCACGCCCACCATGCCGCCCACGATGGTCCCGTTGATCCTGATGAACTGCAGGTCCCGGCCGACATGCAGCTCGATCTTGCGTGCCGCCTCTTTGCCGTCCCACCGCTGGATGGTGTGGGAGATCACGGCGGTCAGCTCGTCGCCGTACCTCGACACCGCGAAGACGACGAGATCAGCGAGGTATCGGTCCAACGTCGCCCGGAGCTCCTCGTCGGCCGACACTCGGGTGCCGAACCCGGTGAGCTCCCGGACCGCACGGCCCCTCAATGGACCGTCGACGTCGGCAAGCGCGCCGAGCAGCGCCGCTCGGAACGCGTTCCACAGCGATGTCGCGGTGACCAGGATCTGGGGATGGCCGAGCACCCTGTTCTTCAGGCTCTCAGCGCGCGCCTGCGTCTCCGCGTCGTGCAGGAGGTCCTGGGCCAGCGTCGCCAACATGTCGTCCAGCGCGGACCGAGCGTCGTGTCGGGGATCGTCCCTGATGTCGGCGATCCAGGCCACCAGCTCCAGGTGCAGTCGACGGGTGACCCGGGTGTTGACGGCGGGCGGTGACCACCACGGCGCCCGCTCCCCCACGATCTCGGTGAAGGTGCCTTCGTTCCCCGCCAGCCACCGGTGCGCCTCGTCGAGGGCGAGGTCCACGAGGCCGTGGTGGGCCCCGTCCCGGACGACCTCCTCCAACATGCTGCCCGCCACCGGACTGATCGGTTCGTCGAGGAACCTCGGCAGTAGGGCCTCCTCCACCAACGCCCGCATGTCCTCGTTGCGGACCTTTGACAGGCCGAGGTGGAGTACGACGGCCGCCTCATCGACCACGCGACGGGCATTGACCTCCAGGGTCAGCCACTGCGCCAGCCGCCGGCTGGGTTCGGCTACCTGCAGTCGCTCGCGGATCACCTTGTCCTGCAGGAAGTTCTCGCGCATGAACTCCTCCAAGCTGCGACCGAGCGTCTCCTTCCGGTTCGGGATCAGCGCGGTGTGCGGGATCGGCAGGCCCAACGGGTGCTTGAAGAGTGCGGTGACGGCGAACCAGTCCGCGATCGCGCCCACCATCGACGCCTCGGCGCCTGCGTTCACGAAGCCCAGGAAGCCGTCCTGGTCGAGCGTGAGCAGGTAGACCACGGCGGCTAGGAGCAGCAGCCCGACGGCCACCGAACGCATCCGGCGGAGGCCGCGGCGGCGCTGCTCGTCGAGCTCGGGACTCGCGGTGATCATCGAGACGGACATCGCGACGAACGTACCCGACCCTCCGGTCCATCCACCCCGCGTCTGGACAGGTCAGTGGCCAGGTGGCGCGACCACGGCCTCGTCGCCGACCAGCAGGGTGGGAGCAAGCCCGGCCACCACCGAGACGGCCACGGCCATGCAGGGCGGGTAGCGCACGGCATGGCTCTGCCAGGACCTCAACGTCCGCCCGGAGGCCAGCTGGACGGTGTGCAGCACGAAGGCGCCGTGATACTCCACACCGACCACGCGGGCCGGCGAGGTCGGGTCCGGTGTGAGCGCCACCTCGTGCGGTCGCAGCACCACGTCGACGTCGACGTGAGCGTGCGCCCAGCCGGGCACCGTGGAGACCACCCCGATCTCGCAGGTCAGGAGCGCGTGGTTCACCTGGGCCGGCAGGAAGTCGGCGTCCCCCATGAACGAGGCGACGAACCGGGTGGCAGGTGTCTCGAAGACACGCTGGGGGGTGTCCGTCTGCTCAATGACACCGTCGCGCATCACCACGACCCGGTCACCGGTCGACAGCGCATCGGTCTGGTCGTGGGTCACGAGCATCGCTGTCGTCTTGGTCTCCCGCAGGGCGGTGACTGTGTCGGTGCGGACCTGCGCGCGCAGCGTCTCGTCGAGGCTGCTGAACGGCTCGTCAAGCAGGAACACGACCGGTCGCGGCGCCAGGGCCCGAGCGAGGGCGACGCGTTGCTGCTCGCCACCGGAGAGCCCGTGGGGGTACCGGCCGGCGAGGTGGCCGAGCCGGACCAGCTCGAGCACCTCCTCGACCCGGCGCCTCTGTTCGGCCCGGGGCAGCCGCGAGATGCCGAACGCGACGTTGCGGGCCACCGTGAGGTGCGGGAACAACGCGTGGTCCTGGAAGACCAGACCAACCCGGCGCCGCTCGGGCGGCCGCCAGGTACGCCGGTCGGCCACCACCTCGCCGTCGATCCGGATCGTCCCGGCATCCGGCCGGTCGAGGCCCGCGACGAGGCGCAGCGTGGTGGACTTCCCGCACCCTGACGGACCGATCAGCGTGATCAGCTCCCCCGGCGCGGCCGTGAGGGACAGGTCGCGGGCGGCGGCCACGGCGCCGTACCTCTTGGAGACGGCCTCCAGGACGAGTGCGGGGTCGTTCACCGCTCAGCCATCTCGGCCGTGGCGCTGCTGGGACGGTCCGCGGCGCGGACCTGACGGAACAGGAAGAACACCGGCACGGTGGCGGCCGAGACTATCACCAACGCAGGCAGGGCGGCCTTCTCCCAGAAGTTCTCGCCGGCAAGCTGGTAGACCCACACCGACACGGTAGTGAACCCGAACGGTCGCAGCAGCAGCACGATCGGTAGCTCCTTGATCGCGTCGATGGTGACCAGCACCAGGGCGACAGCGACGCCGGGGCGCGCCAGCGGCAGGTGCACCCGGCGGAGGATCCGCATCGGGGAGGCACCCAGGCTCATCGCGGACATCGTCATGCTCGGCGCGACCTTGCTGAAGCTCGCGTCGACGGCTTGGTACGCCGGGGCGAGGAACCGCACCAGGTAGGCGTAGAGAATGCCGAGCACCGAGCCGGTCACCAACAGCCCCGTGCCTCCCGGGACGCCGACCACCTCCAGGGTGCGGTCCACCCACGCGAAGGCGAGGAGCACCCCGATGCCCACCACTGCACCGGGAACGGCATAGCCGAACGTGGTCAGCTGGGCCGCCGTCCGGACGGTCCGCCCTCCATCGAGCCGCACCGCATGGCCCATCACCAACGAGAGCAACACGCAGCCGACCGCGACGATGCCGGCCACGCCCAGGCTGTTGGCCAGGTAGTCACCGAAGCGCGGGTCGACGAACGCCGCGGGGTCCTCGACAGCCTCCCGCACCGCCCAGTCGAGCAGCCGGGCCACCGGGACGAAGAACCCTGCGGCGAGGGCGAGCAGGCAGGCGGCCGTTGCTGCCGCACCCTGCCAGCCGGTGAGTCGGCGCGCCGTCAGCCCTCGACCGCGGCCGCCGCCCTGGTGGTAGCGCGCACGTCCCCGCATCAGCCGCTCGCCGGCAAGCACCGCGACGGCGAACATTAGCACGAGCACGGAGAGCTGCGTGGCCGCATGGAAGTCGTAGCTGCCCTTCCAGACCAGGTAGACGCCGACCGAGACGGTCTTCACACCGAAGTACTGCACGGTGGCGAAGTCGGTCAGCGTCTCCATCATCACCAGGGCCAACCCCGCAGCGAGGGACGGCCGGGCCAGCGGCACGATCACCCGCCAGAAGGTCCGGGCCCGACCGGCGCCGAGCGACCTGGCCGCGTCGTACGTCGCCGGCGACTGCTCGAGCAGGGCCGCGCGCGCCATGAGGTAGACGTAGGGATACAGCGACAACGACATCACGAGGACCGCCCCCGGCAGCGACCGGACCTCGGGCATCCAGACCCCGTCGCCGAGGACCGCACGCAGCCCCTGCTGCACGGGGCCGGCGACGTCGAAGGTCGAGAGGAAGACGAAACCGAGGATGTACGCCGGCATCGCCAGCGGCAGCACCAGCACCCAGACCAGCACGTCCCGCATCGGGAACCGGTAGGCCGTCACCAGCCACGCGAGCCCGCCACCGACGAGCAGCGTGCCGACGCCGACACCGACCATCAGGCCGATCGTGGTCAGCACCATCGCGACGAGCCCACGTGGCAGGGTCGGCTCGCCGGAGGCCAGCAGCCCGTCGAGGACGACGGCGATCACCGGAGCACTGACCAGCACCGCTATCAGCGCGACGAACATCGACCAGGCCGGACGACCTGAGGTCGCCCGGCCTGGCCTGGGTGCTCGGGGTGCTCGGGCGCGGGGAGGCCTGCCGCGGGGCGTCCTCTCCGGCACGACCACGGGTGCGGTCACTCGTAGCCGGCTTCGGCCAACAGATCGACCGCCTCGGCGTTGAGAGCGCCATAGGCCTCGGCGTTGATCGGCATCGGCTTGAACTCCCCGAAGGTGGCCACCAGCTCGTCCGGCTCGACAACCGGATTCACCGGATACTCGTGGTTGTCGCCCACGAACTCCTCCTGGCCGTCGGTGGCCAGCCACTCCAGCAGCCGCTGGGCCTGCGGAGCCGCGTCGGAGCCCGCGATCACCCCGCCGCCCGAGAGGTTCACGTGAGTGCCCGCCCCTTCCTGGCTCGCCCAGAACAGGTCGACGTTGAGGTCGGGTTTCTCCTCGAGCTCTCGTGCGAAGTAGTAGTGGTTGACGATGGCGACGTCACAGGCACCGCTGTCGAGCGCCTCCAGCAACAAGATGTCGTTGCTCATGATCTGCACGTCGTTGTCGAGCCAGCCCCGCACGATCTCGAGCGTGCGCTCCCGGCCGTGCAGGTCGATCAGACTGGCGATCAGCGACTGGGTGTAGGCCTCGGTCGAGTCGCGCATGCAGAGGCGGCCTTGCCACATCGGGTCGGTGAGGCCGGCGTAAGTCTCCTCGGGGTCGAACTCGGCCGGGTCGACGTTGTCGGGGTTGTAGGCCACCGTCCGGGCCCGGAGCGCGAGACCGAACCAACGGTTCCTGGAGTCCCGGTAGGCCTCCGGGATCGCATCGGCCAGGACCGGGGAGTCGACCGGCGAGAAGAGGTCCTGTTCCGCGGCGTTCCACAGGTTGCCAGCATCCACCGTGACGAAGAGGTCCGCCGGGCTGTCCACACCCTCGGACTTGAGCCGCTCGAGCAGCTCCGCGTCGTCGCCGTAGATGAAGTCCACCGCGAGGCCGGTGTCCTGCTCGAACTCGAGGAACGCGTTTTCGAGGTCGTAGTGTCGCGCGGAGTAGACCTGGATGTCGCCGGGCTCCTCACCCCCGATGCCGAGGAACCCGCACCCCGACAGCGTGGCTGTGAGAGCGAGAACGGCGCCGGCTAGGGCGGCTGGCCGACGCATGGGACTCCAATCCGAATGAGGGCAACTTAGGGCAGCCTAACCTATACCGACGCGGGCCCGCCCTGCTGACATGGGACGATGCCGCTCATGAGTCGCACAGTCATCACGTTCGGGACCTTCGACGTCTTCCACGTGGGCCACCTCCGCGTGATCCAGCGCGCTGCGGCCCTCGGTGACCGACTGGTGGTGGGTGTGTCCGCGGACGCTCTCAACGAGCGCAAGAAGGGCCGCGCTCCGGTCTTCTCCCAGCAGGAGCGCATGGAGATCGTCGCCGCTCTCAAGCCGGTCGACGAGGTGTTCGTCGAGGAGTCGCTCGAACAGAAGCGTGACTACATTCTCGGGCACGCGGCCGAGGTGCTGGTCATGGGTGACGACTGGGCGGGCAAGTTCGACGAGCTCGAGGACATCTGCGAGGTGCACTACCTGAGTCGTACCCCGGCGATCTCCACGACGGCGCTGATCGAGAAGATCTCCTCCAGCGACGAATGACCGGGGGGCAGTCCGTGGCTCGCACTGGGTCTCGTGCCTGCCCTCGTCGGGATCGCGTTCGTCCGGTGAGACAGTCAGCTCCCTGGCGCTTGTTTCGATGGGCGGCAACAGGGGAAGATGAAGGACAGGGCGGTCAAGCGGCCGCCCGAACCTTGCTGAAAAAGCCGGCGGGGCCCCGTGTGAACCGATGCTTCCTCCGGTCGGCACATAGCGAGAGCCTTGGTGATCCAGCATGACTGTCTCAGCCCACGCATCCTCTCCGTCCAGGCATGATCTCGACACCGCAGACCTGCTCAGGCTCGTCGCCGCCACCGATGACGAGCTCGAGAGGCGCCGCCTCCTCGATGAGGTGGTCGTGGCGAACCTCGGGATCGCGCGCAGCATCGCGATGCGTTACCGCAACCGCGGGATCGCGCTAGACGACCTGGACCAGGTGGCTCGACTCGGCTTGGTCAAGGCTGCTCGCGGCTTCGACACCGATCGGCAGAACGACTTCCTCGCCTATGCCGTCCCGACGATCCGGGGAGAGGTGCGCAAGCACTTCCGCGACCACGGCTGGACGGTCCGGCCGCCTCGCCGGGTGCAGGAGCTGCAGTCCAAGATCGTCAGCGCTGCGTCCGAGCTGACCCAGAGCCTCGGTCGTTCCCCTCGGCCCTCCGAGCTGGCCCGTTTCCTCGAGGTCCCGACTGCCGACGTGGAGGAGGCACTGGCGGCGGACGGCTGCTTCACGCCGAGCTCCTTGGACCGCCCGGTCGGCGGCGACGACAGCGCGTCGTTGGGCGACCTGCTGCCCAGCGACATCGATGAGCACACCGCAGTGGACGCCCGAGTCATCCTGGCGCCCGCCGTACGCCGCCTCACCGAGCGCGACCAGAAGATCCTGCACCTCCGCTTCTTCAGCGGATGGACGCAGGAGGAGATCGCCCGGGAGATCGGCGTGACGCAGATGCACGTGTCGCGCCTGCTGACCCGGATCCTGGCCGAGCTCAGGACGAGTGTGTCGGCAGGGCCGACCGCCGACTAGGCGGCCGGTGGGAGCAGCCGGATGTCGACTGAGCGCGCCGGTCCCGGCCGTCGGCCACCGCCGTGAAGCCGTTCCTGCTGTTGGCGACCCGTGAGGACGACGAAGCCGCCGACAACGAGTTCGATGCCTTCCAGCACTTCACGGGACTGCCTGAGGGACGCCTCTACCGGATGCGTCTCGAGCGAGACCCGTTGCCGGACCTCGAGCTCGACCACTGGTCCGGCGTGCTGCTCGGTGGGGGCCCCTTCAACTCCAGCGATCCGCATGAAGCCAAGTCGGCGGTGCAGCGTCGCATCGAGGCCGACCTGCACCGGCTCCTCGACGAGGTCGTCGCTCGCGACTTCCCCTTCTTCGGGGCCTGCTACGGGATCGGTACGCTCGGCACCCACCAGGGCGCGGTCGTCGACCACACCTACGGTGAACCGGTCAGCGCCGTCCGCGTCGACCTCACCGCCGCCGGCATCATGGATCCGGTGTTCGGAGCGCTGCCGCCCTCGTTCAGCGCCTTCGTCGGTCACAAGGAGGCGGTCCGGGAGCTCCCACCGCACGCAGCCAGGTTGGCAGGCTCGACGACCTGCCCCGTGCAGGCGTTCCGGATCGGCGCAAACGTCTATGCCACCCAGTTCCATCCGGAGCTCGACGCCGAAGGGCTGAGCCTGCGCATCGAGGTGTACCGGTTCGTGGGCTACTTCGCCCCCGAACAGGCGGACTCCCTCAAGGCGATGGCCCGGAGCAGCGACGTAGAACATCCACCGACCTTGCTGCGGCGCTTCGTCGACGTGCACGCCCGGGACTGACGAGCGGCTCGGCTCAGTCCCGAGACGGCTTCTTGGTGCGCGGCTTCTTCCTGCCGACGGACGAGCCCGCCGAGGACGGCGGACCCCCGGACGTCCCCTCGGCCCGACGGCCCGACTCCGGTCCGCTCAGCTCGATCAGCTTGCCCGAGATCCGCGTGCGGGTGAGCGACTCGACCGTCTGCGGTGACAGGTCCGCAGGCAGCTCCACCAGCGAATGGTCTCCTCGGATGTCGATGTGCCCGAAGTCCTCCCGCCGGAGTCCGCCCTCGTTGGCGATCGCACCGACGATCTGCCTCGGCTCGACCTTGTGCCTCTTCCCGACAGCGATGGAGTACGTCGCCAGTGGCACCGACCCGCGCTGTCGACGGGGGCCGGGCTCGCGGCGCTTGGGTCCGCGGGACGGCTGCTCGTGTCGCCGGTCGGAGCCCTTGTCGAACGCCCGCACCGGGGCCGGCGCCTCCTCGACGTCACGGAGGATCGGCTGGTCGTCCTGGACCAGGACGGCCAGGGCGGCGGCGACATCCGTGGCGCCGACACCGTGGTCGTGCTCGTAGCCGGCGACGAGATCGCGGAAGAAGCCGAGCTGGTCGGACTCCAACGCCTCGGTGATCGACTGGTTGAACC
>JBPCND010000019.1:0-4307 GCA_051001655.1 Nocardioides sp.
GCAGCAACTGCCCGACGTCGAAGTCGATCATCGTGCGGCTGGAGCCCCAGGGGCCACGCGGCTCGGACGAGAAGTCGTCCCGCGGCTCGGACCGGGGAGAGGGCGGTCCTGCCGGGCAGGACGAGGGGCACAAGTCCCGGGTTGCCCCGGACCAGCTCAGCTGATCCCCGATTTCCCCGGATTCGTCTGCGGTTCATGGGGGGTTTCACGGTGGCGGACCACAGACGAGTCGGGGTAGGAGCGTCCGGACTCGGTGTACGTCGACGGGGCCGACTGGGCAAGGTTCGCGAGTGCCGCCTCGACCCGGCGGACCGTGAAGTCGGCGGCGTGGGTGCGGGCCTCCTCGAGAGTGCAGAACTGGGCCGACCGGATCTCGCGAGGCTCTTCGACGACCTGGTCGAGCAGCGCCGGATCGTGCACCCCACCGTCGAAGACCAGGCACAAGGCGTCGTCCCAGCCGCCCCACGGGGGCAGCCAGTCGGTGAGGAGCAGCCGGCCCGGAGTGATCGTCAGACCCAGCTCCTCCTCGACCTCCCTCCCCACAGCCAGCTGTGGTGACTCGCCGACCTCGACCACGCCGCCCGGCAGGTCCCAGTCCTGCTTGTAGGTGAGCCGACACAGCAGCACCCGGTCCTCGGTGTCGCGGACCAGCATCTGGGCGATGGCACGCTTGCGTGGCAGGAAGGAGTTGAGCAGCATCCGGAAGCCGGTGGGGTCGGTCGCCGGTGGGTCCGTGGCGAGCCGTGCCAGCACCACCATCGCGGTCGCCTCGGGACGGTCGGCCATGCCTGCGGTGACCCGTCGGATCCCCTCGCGGTGCAGGCCGGCCCGGGTGGCGACGCGCAGGGAGCGTTCGTTGGCGAGATCCACCTCGGCCTCGACGCGCTGCATGCCCAGAGAGTCGAAGGCGTAGTCGACGAGCAGGCGGACGGCGCGGGTGGCATGGCCCCGGCCGCGGTGGCCGGCGTACAACGTCCAGGACAGCCTCGCGACGCCGCCACCGTGGTCCTGGACCTCGACGCTGCCGACGAGGTCACCGCCGTGCTCGACGACGAAGTTGACACGTGCCCGGTCCTCGGCGTACCAGCGCCGCCAGTCGTCGACGGCACGTTGGTGCTGCTCGCGGGTCGGCGTCACGACGGGGAACCCGAACCAGTGCGCGATCTCCTCGTCGTGCCCGGCGACCGCCTCGTCGACGTCCTCGTCCCGCCAGGGCCGGAGCAGGACAACGCCGTCGGTGAGCTCCGGCTGCGGCTGCAGGCGCTCACTCACCAGACCACCCTAGCCAGACCGACTGACGCGGGGTCGTGGACGCGTTGGCGGCGGCATGCCGCGAGGCAGGCGTCCGTCACCCCGCGCCACAGGACGATCGGCAGCGCGGCGGGTCAGGGCTGGCGGACCAGCCACAAGGTGCCGAGCGGGGGCAGCGACACGGTGGCGGAGGCCGGCTGGCCGTGCCAGGCGTCACCGGTGGCCTCCACGACGCCCAGGTTGCCCATGCCGGAGCCGGCGTAGAGGTCGGCATCGCTGTTCAGGGCTTCCACCCAGGTGCCGGCCGACGGCAGGCCGAGCCGGTAGCCGTGGTGCGGCACCGCCGAGAAGTTCGACACGCAGACCAGCTGCGACCCGTCCGATCCCGACCGGATGAAGCTGAACACGTTGCTGGTGGAGTCGTTCGCGTCGATCCACTGGAACCCGGCCGGGTCGTTGTCGAGGGTGTAGAGCGCCGGGGTGTCCCGGTAGACCCGGTTCAGGTCACGCACGAGCGACTGGACCCCGCGGTGCTCCCCGTGGTCGAGCAGCCACCAGTCAAGCTCGCGGCTCTCGGCCCACTCCGACTCCTGGCCGAACTCCGAGCCCATGAAGAGGAGCTGCTTGCCCGGATGAGCCCACATGTAGGCCAGGAACGAGCGCAGGTTGGCCAGCTGGCGCCAGCGGTCGCCCGGCATCTTGCGCAGCAACGAGCCCTTGCCGTGGACGACCTCGTCGTGACTGATCGGCAGGACGTAGTTCTCGGAGTAGGCGTAGACCAGTGAGAAGGTCATCTGGCCATGGTGGTACTGGCGGTGGATCGGGTCGTTCTGGAGGTAGCCGAGGCTGTCGTGCATCCAGCCCATGTTCCACTTGAACCCGAAGCCGAGTCCGCCCAGATGCGTTGGTCGCGTGACTCCCGGCCAGGACGTCGACTCCTCGGCGATCGTGGTGGCACCCGGGACGCGCTTGTAGACGGTCGCGTTCAACTCCTGGAGGAACGCCACCGCCTCGAGGTTCTCCCGCCCCCCGTAGACGTTGGGACTCCACTGACCGGGCTCGCGGGAGTAGTCGAGGTAGAGCATCGATGCGACTCCGTCGACACGCAGACCGTCGGCGTGGAACTGCTCGAGCCAGAACAACGCGTTGGCCACCAGGAAGTTGCGCACCTCTTTGCGACCGAAGTCGAAGATGTGCGAGCCCCACTCCTCGTGCCAGCCGCGCTGCGGGTTCGGGTCCTCGTAGAGCGCAGTGCCGTCGAACCGGCTCAGCGCCCACTCATCGGTCGCGAAGTGGCCGGGCACCCAGTCCAGGATCACGCCGATCTCGGCCTGGTGCAGGCGGTCGATGAGGTGCCGGAGTCCGTCGGGGTCACCCATTCGCGAGTCCACCGCGAAGTACGACGTGACGTGATAGCCCCAGGAGCCGCCGAACGGGTGCTGCATCACCGGCATCAGCTCGACGTGGGTGAACCCCATGTCCTTGACGTAGTCCACCAGCTCGTCGGCCAGGTCGACGTAGGAGAACGGATCGCCGCCGTGGTGCCGGCGCCAGGAGTTCAGGTGCAGCTCGTAGACCGACATCGGGGAAGCATGTGCTCCGGGACCCTCGGCGCGCGACGTCATCCACTCGTCGTCGCTCCAGGCGTAGCGCGAGTCGAAGACCACCGAGGAGGTCAGTGGCGGGATCTCGGAGTGGAACGCCATCGGATCGGCCTTCTCCCGCCACTGGTCGTCGACGCCGAGAATCAGGAACTTGTAGCGCGAGCCGGAGCCGACGTCGGGAACGAAGAGCTCCCACACGCCGGAAACCCCCATCTGGCGCATGGGGTGCTCCCGGCCGTCCCAGTGGTTGAAGTCACCCTTCACCCGGACACCGACGGCGTGCGGCGCCCAGACCGCGAAGGACGTGCCCGTGACGTCGCCGGTCGAGGACGTGTAGTCCCTCACGTGCGCGCCCAGCACCTCCCAGAGCTCCTCGTGCCGGCCCTCGTTGATCAGATGGAGGTCCATCTCGCCCAGGGTGGGAAGGTAGCGGTAGGCGTCGTCGGACACCTGCGGGTCGGCACCGGAGTAGGTCACCTCGAGCCGGTAGTCGGGAGGCTCGGGGACGTCGAGGACACCCACCCAGATCCCCTCGTGCTCGTGCGCGAGGGCGACCCGGGTGCCGTTCCCGTGCACCACGTCGACCGCCTCGGCGAGCGGCCGAAGCACCCGGACTGTCGTCGATCCCGCGTGCGGATGGGCGCCCAGGAGGGCGTGCGGGTCGCCGTGCCGCCCGGCAACCACGAGCTCCAACAGGGAGCGTTCGAGGGGACGGATCGTCGTGGGCACGGTGCTCATGAGGTCTCCTCCGGGCTCTTCAGCTGGCCGGTGAGGCGTGCGATGGCGCCGAGCGGGATGCCGATCCAGCCGGGCCGGTTGCGGGTTTCGTACACGGTCTCGTAGACCGCCTTGTCGGCTTCGTAGGCCTCCAAAAGGATGCGCTGGTCCGCGGAGATCTCGCCGTCGCTGGTGCGCGTGCTGGCCTCGACGTAGCCGGCCAGGAACTCGCCCTGGTTGCGAGCCGCCCACTCGGCCGCCCGGTAGGCGATCTGTCGCACCGCACCGTCGGCCTCCACGTCGACGCTCACCGCGTGGGCTGCGTAGTCGAACGAGCGGAGCATCCCCGCGACGTCGCGCCACGGGGAGTCCGACCGGACGCGTTCGTCCAGCGTCTTGGCGGGCTCGCCCTCGAAGTCCACGATCTTCCAGCCCTTGACGGTGCGGAGGGTCTGGCCGAGATGGAAGTCGCCGTGGACGCGCTGCACGACCTCCTCTGTCGAGACGTGCGCGAGGGCGTCGTACTTCTCCCGCAGAGCGCCGGCATAGCGCGTGAGCTCCGGGACGGCAGTCATCGCATCGCTCAGCCGCCCCTGCATGGCCTCGGCCAGCGCGGCCAGCTCGGTCGCACCCCAGGAGTCGATGGGGAAGGCACTCGCCAGCGCATCGTGCACCTCGGCCGTAGCGACCCCGAGACGGCGAGCCTCGCTGGCCACGTCACCGCCCACCTCGTCG
>JBPCND010000020.1:0-9250 GCA_051001655.1 Nocardioides sp.
ATGCCGGGACTCGTCGCCGGCAGACTCATGGCTTCGAGTGCGGCGCCGGCCCCGTCCAAGCCCACCACCGAGCCGACCAGCAGCTCCGGACGCACGGCACGGGACTCGACCAGCTCGAGCAGCGGGGGGTAGTCACGGGCGGCCATGCCGTGCGAGCCGTAGATCTCCAACTCCTTGGCGACCACCACATCCATGGGCAGCGGGGGAGTGGCGTGCGAGCCGAGCAGCAGGCCTACCTGCACGTGCCGACCGCGGGGCCGCAGGCATCGGACGGAGGCGACAGCGGTGTCTGCCGCACCCACCGCATCGAGCGAGACGTCGGCACCTCCGCCGGTTGCGTCGAGCACCTCGTCGGCGACGCCTTTGCCGCCGTGGATCAGGACATCGGCCCCCAGCTCCTCGGCACGACGGAGTGCTGCGGTAGAGACATCGATCGCGACCACGCGCGCGCCTAAGGCGACCGCGATCATCACCGCGGACAGGCCGACTCCGCCGCACCCGTGCACCGCCACCCGGTTCCCACGCTGCACCTCCCCGTGTGCGGTGAGGGCGCGGTACGCCGTGGCGAACCGGCAACCCAGCGACGCCGCGGCCAGGAGGTCGACCGAGTCGGGCAGGGGTACGACGTTCAGGTCGGCCGCGTGGACGGCCACCAGCTCGGCGAACGAGCCGGGCCCCGTGAACCCGGGCTGCGTCTGGTCCGGACACACCTGTGCCTGGCCGGCCAGGCACAGGTGACATCGACCGCAGCCGCAGACGAACGGCGCGGTGACCCTTTCGCCGACCTGGTGACGGGTGACCGCGGGCCCCAGCTCGGCGATCACTCCTGCGAACTCGTGTCCCGGGACGTGCGGGAGCCGCACCGGGTCATGGCCCTGCCACGCGTGCCAGTCCGACCGGCAGACGCCGGTCGCCGCGACCTCGATGAGCACCCCGTCGGCCGGACAGGTCGGCTCGTCGACGGAGACGACGTGCGGAGTGCCGCCGTACTCCGTGAACTGGACCGCCCGCATGTCCCTCATCGTCCCCCACCCCGATTCGTCTGCGGTCCGCCCGTGTGAAATGCCCCAGAAACCGCAGACGAATCGGGGTGGGAGGATGGGGAGGTGACCGTCCCCGCCAGCTCGTTGCCCCCGGAGATCGCCGCAATGCTCACGCGGGACGCCGACGGGCTCGTGCCGGCAGTGGTGCAGCAACACGACACCGGCAAGGTGTTGATGCTCGGTTGGATGGACGACGAAGCTCTGCGCCGGACCCTCGAGACCGGGCGAACGACGTTCTGGAGCCGTTCCCGCCGGGAGTACTGGGTCAAGGGGGAGACCTCCGGCAACCGGCAGTGGGTGCAGGAGGTCCGACTCGACTGCGACGGTGACTCACTTCTGGTCCGCGTCGACCAGGAGGGGCCGGCCTGCCACACCGGAGACCGGACCTGTTTCGACGCCCGCGAGCTTCCGGTGACACGGGATGGGTGAGCGGTCCTTCGGACCGACAGTGCTGGTTGGTCTGGCCGGCGCCACGCTGGCCACGGTGGCTGCCGCCCGGGACTGGGCCGTCGCCGAGAGCCTCGGAGCAGGGGTCGCATCCAGCGGCTCTGCGACCGGCTCCGAAGCCGCCCCTCTGGCACTGGCGCTCGCTTTGGTGGCACTGGCTGCGTGGGGAGCCGTCCTCGTCCTGCGCGGTCGGGTCCGCAACGTCGTGGCCATCCTCGGCCTGGTCGCCTCCGTCGGCGTGCTGGCCGTGGTGGTCGATGCCTTCGACGGCGCCCAGGACGCCGCAGGGGACGCGGCCTCCTCCGCGGCCGGGGCGACCGGCCACGTCTTCGTCATCTCGCTGACCGGGTGGTACTGGGCGACCGCGGTCGGCGCGGTGCTGTGCGTCGGAGCCTTCGCGGTCGCCGCCCGTCGCGCAGCCGGCTGGCCGGCCATGGGCACGCGGTACGACGCCCCGTCCTCCCGGTCAGGCCCGTCTGCCGGAGCAGCGACCGAGGACCGTGACCTGTGGCGGGCGCTCGACGAAGGACACGACCCGACGGCGTGACCCGTGCGGCCGGGGAACGTGCGGATGGTCCTATCCTGAACTCGCCACCGACAGGATTCACGCAGGCTCACGAGGAGATCCCCCGCATGGCCCACCACGGCAACACGCCGGCCGCCTGGACCGCCGTCACGATCATCCTGCTCGGGTTCGTCGTCGGTGGCCTCGGCATGGTGATCGACAAACCGACGTTGTTCTGGGTCGGCGTCGCCCTCGTCCCGGTCGGCGCCGTGGCCGGCAAGGTGATGCAGAAGATGGGGCTCGGTGCGGAGCCGGTCTCCGACTGAGGACGCAGTGACCCACACATGACCGCCACACTCCTCCCCGTCCAGGACCCACGCAGCCGTCGCCAGCGGATGCAGGCCCCCACGGTCCTCGCCGTGGGACTGCTGGGCGCCAGTTTGGCGCTGCACGCCCGCGATCCACATCAGCAGGGCAGCTGGGGATTCTGTCCGTGGCTGGTGATGACCGGGACCTACTGTCCGGGCTGCGGCGGACTCCGTGCGGTGAACGACCTGACGCACGGGGACGTGGTGGCCGCTGCGTCCAGCAACCTGCTGTTCGTCGGGTCGCTGCCGCTCCTGGGATGGTGGTGGCTGCGTCGGATGGCCGACGGGTGGCGGGGCGTCCGGCGAGCCGTCGACGAGCGCACGGCGTACCTCGTCACCGGAGTCGTCCTGGGGCTCACGGTGCTCTTCTGGGTGGTGCGCAACCTGCCCTTCGCGACCTGGCTGACTCCCTGACGGCGATCCACGGCCGGGAACCGGTCAGGTCCACGGGGGCGGTCAGTAGGTCGTGAAGTTGAAGCTGCCGTCGCCGCTGGTGAGCAGGACGACGTTCACGATGGTCATCACCACGCCGAGGACCGCGCCGATGATGCCGAGAACGACACCGGCCTTGGCCATCCCTGCGCCGGTGAGCATGCCCCCGCTGCCGACGATCTCCTTCTGCGCCTGCCGGCCGAGGACCACCGCAACGATGCCGACCAGGCCGAAGAAGGCACAGCACAGGCCCAGAATCGGGGAGATGAGACCGACCACCAGGGCCACCACCGCCTTGGTGCTGTTCTTGGGGACGCCGTAGGCCTGTCCGGTGCCCGGCGGCTGACCCGGAGGAGGCGGCGTGCCGTAGCCCGGAGGAGGGGGTGTGCCGTAGCCGGGAGGAGTCGCCCCCGACCCATCGCCGGACTCACCCTCTGGCGGTGGCGGCGGTGGTGGTGGCGCGTAGCTCATCGTGTCTCCCTCGTGATGCGACTCATGCTTGCGACGCTAGTGCCTGGCACCGCCGGTGGGCACCGACACGCGGGCGGTGCCCAGGAACAGCCTCAGCCGGGATACTCGGTGTAGTCCTGGAAGGCCGCGTTGCCACCGGCGATCACCCCGATGACCGCGATGAGGACCAGCAGGCCGACCAGGACCGCGATGGCCCCGGTGATGACGCCGGCCAGAGCGATCCCCTCCCCGCCCTGGGCGCCACCTGACCGGCGGATCTCCGAGCGACCCTTCATGCCGAGCACGACCGCGACCAGGCCCAGCACCCCGAACCCGCAGCACCATGACAGCACGAGTGTGGTGATCCCGACGATCAGGGAAGAGGTGGCATTGCCGTTGGTGGGGGCCGGTGCCGGGTAGCTGCCAGGATGCGGCTCGCCGGGCTGCGGTGGACCTGGGGGATAGCTCACTGACAAGGCTCCTGATGCTCGGCGACGGTGTCAGGCCGGCGGGTGCGAGGCGGACCTCACTTTCCGACGGCGGTCGGTCACGTGAGAGTCTAGAGACTCCCATGGACGCGTCCCATGCAGAGAGGTAAGCCCGTGAGCAGCTCCGTGCTCGACGAGATCATCGACGGTGTGCGCGTCGACCTCGCGGAGCGCGAGGCGGCCACCTCCCTCGAGGATCTCAAGGCAGCCGCCCGGCACGCGTCCGACGTGCTCGACCCGATGCCCCGGTTCCGCGCCGAGGGCATCAGCGTGATCGCCGAGGTCAAGCGTTCGAGCCCGAGCAAGGGTGCGCTCGCCACCATCGCAGACCCCGCAGCGCTGGCCGCCGACTACGCAGCCGGCGGTGCTGCGACCATCAGCGTGCTCACCGAGCAGCGTCGGTTCGGGGGGAGCCTCGAGGACCTACGGGCGGTGCGCGCCGCCGTCGACGTACCCGTCCTCCGCAAGGACTTCATCCTCACCTCCTACCAGCTGTGGGAGGCACGCGCCGCCGGCGCTGACCTCGCGCTGCTCATCGTCGCCGCCCTCGACCAGCCGCGGCTCGAGGGCCTGCTCGAACGCGCCGTCTCGATCGGCCTGATCCCGCTCGTCGAGGTCCACGACGAGGATGAGGTGGAGCGCGCGCTCCAGGCCGGAGCCACCCTGATCGGTGTGAACGCCCGCAACCTCAAGACGCTCGAGGTGGATCGTGGCACCTTCGCCCGACTGGCACCGCGGATCCCCGATGACGTCGTTCGCGTGGCCGAGTCGGGGGTCCGGGGGCCGCACGACGTCTTCGAGTACGCCAAGCAGGGCGCCCATGTCGTCCTCGTCGGGGAGACGCTGGTCCGCGGCGACAACCCGCGCGACGCTGTGGCCGACCTGGTCGCGGCCGGCGCCCACCCCGCGCTCCGTCAGCGAGCCGAACAGCACCGGGAGCAATGACGATGACCACCCAGTCGGCCTCTTCCACTCGCCCGGCCCCGCCCACCCAGCCGGCCCCGCCCACCCGGGCGGCCACCCGGCCGGACCGGACGTCGGACGGCCGGTTCGGCCGCTTCTGCGGCCGGATGATGCCCGAGGCGCTGATGGCGGCGCTGGACGAGCTCACCGTGGCCTGGCGCGACGCCCTGGCCGACGAGACCTTCATGGCCGAGTTCGAGCGGATGCTGCGCGAGTACGCCGGCACGCCGAGCCTGCTCTACGACGCCACGAAGCTCTCCGAGCGTGCCGGTGCCCGGATCCTGCTCAAGCGCGAGGACCTCAACCACACCGGCGCCCACAAGATCCGCAACGTGCTCGGTCAGGCGCTCCTCACCCAGCGGATGGGCAAGACCCGGGTGATCGCCGAGACCGGCGCCGGTCAGCACGGCGTGGCCACCGCGACCGCCTGTGCCTACCTCGGCCTCGAGTGCGTGGTCTACATGGGTGAGGTGGACACCCAACGGCAGGCTCTCAACGTCGCGCGGATGCAGCTCCTCGGCGCCGAGGTCGTCGCGGTGAAGTCCGGATCGCGGACACTCAAAGACGCCATCAACGAGGCGATCCGCGACTGGGTGGCCAGCGTCGACCACACCGCCTACCTCTTCGGCACTGCTGCGGGACCGCATCCGTTCCCGTCCCTGGTCCGCAGCTTCTGTCGTGGCATCGGCGACGAGGCACGCGAGCAGTGCCTGGCTCTGACCGGTGGGCTGCCCGACGCGGTCACGGCCTGCGTCGGTGGCGGGTCGAACGCGATCGGGATCTTCGCCGCATTCATCGACGACCCCTCGGTGCAGCTGTTCGGCTTCGAGGCCGGTGGTGAGGGCATCGACACCGGTCGCCACGCCGCCACCATCTGCGGAGGCGACTTCGGGATCCTGCACGGCGCCCGCACCTTCGTGCTCCAGGACGAGGACGGCCAGACCGTCGAGTCGCACTCCATCTCGGCCGGCCTCGACTACCCCGGGGTCGGTCCGGAGCACGCGTTCCTGGCCGAGTCCGGTCGGGCTACCTACCGACCCGTGACCGATGCCGAGGCGATGGACGCCTTCTCACTGCTCTCGCGCACCGAGGGGATCATTCCTGCGATCGAGTCCGCCCATGCCGTTGCCGGCACGATGAGGCTCGCCGCGGAGATGCCGGACTCCACGCTGCTGGTGAACCTCAGCGGCCGGGGGGACAAGGACATGGGCACCGCGATCGAGTGGTTCGGCCTCGGCCGGGCCCAGCAATGAGCACCACGGAGGTCTTCGCGCGCACCCGCGCCGAGGACCGCGCTGCGCTCATCGGCTACCTCCCGGCAGGCTTCCCGGACCTCGCCGGCTCGGTCGAGGCGATGCGGGTGATGGTCGACGAGGGCTGCGACGTCATCGAGGTCGGCCTGCCCTACAGCGACCCGGTGATGGACGGCCCGACGATCCAGGCGGCCGCCCAACAGGCGCTGGAGTCCGGGATCCGGACCGTCGACGTGCTGCGGACCGTCGAGCAGGTCGCTGGGACAGGGACGCCGGTGCTGGTGATGACCTACTGGAACCCCGTCGAGAGGTACGGCGTCGAGCGGTTCGCCGCGGACCTCGCGAGCGCCGGCGGGGCCGGTGTGATCACGCCCGACCTCGTCCCGGAGGAGGCCGAGGCCTGGGTGGCCGCTGCGGACGAGCACCGCCTCGACAAGGTGTTCCTCGTCGCCCCGTCCTCCACCGACGACCGGCTGCGCAGCACCACGCAGGCATGCCGCGGTTTCGTCTACGCCACGGCCGTGATGGGAGTCACCGGCGCGCGGGACGTCACCAGCGACCTGGTCGGACCGCTCGTCGCGCGCACCAAGGCAGTCACCGACCTGCCGGTGGGCGTGGGCCTCGGGGTCTCCAACGGACGCCAGGCCGCCGAGCTGGTCCGGCACGCCGACGCCGTCATCGTGGGCTCGGCCTTCGTGCGCCGGCTGCTCGACGCCGGCACCGACCGGGCTGCCGGGCTCGAGGCCGTGCGGGAGCTGACCCGTGACCTCGCGGAGGGTGTGCGTGCGTAGGACACTCGTGCCGGCACTGATGATGACCGCTGCCACCGGCCTGTCCGGGTGCGCGGGAGAACCAAGCGCGCAGCTGCCGGTCAGCAACCTGGTCGTGGAGGACGGGGACGGCCTGCGCGGCGTCGTGCTGCCCGACCCCTACGACGTCCCGGCCGTCTCGCTGACCGCCACGGACGGGTCGACGTACTCCCTCGCCTCGGATGCGCGCGACCCGCTCACCCTGGTGTTCTTCGGCTACACCCGGTGTCCCGACATCTGTCAGGTGGTGATGGCCGACATCGCCTCCGCGCTGACCCGGCTCGACGCGGCCGATCGCGCGCAGGTCGACATGCAGTTCGTGACCACCGACCCTGCCCGCGACGACGAGGCTACGCTGCGGGCCTACCTCGACCGGTTCGACCCGGCCTTCGGCGGGCTGACCGGCCCGCTGCCGAAGATCGTCGACGCGGGGGAGGCGCTGGGCATCCCGGTCGAGAAGGGTCGGAAGCTGCCCTCCGGAGGCTACGAGGTCAACCACGGGACGCAGGTCGTCGGCGTCCTGCCCGACGGCACGGCGCCTGTCGTGTGGACCCAGGGCACCTCCCCGGAGCACCTGGCGGAGGACATCCGCACCATCGTTGACACTGGGGTCCCCGACCTCGACGAGCAGCCGGAGGGCACCCAGTGATCCTTGCGAGCATCCCCAGTCCCGGGCAGGGCGTCTGGTACCTCGGACCGGTGCCGATCCGCGCCTACGCGCTGTGCATCATCGCCGGCGTCGTCGTCGCCGTGTGGCTCGGTGAGAAGCGATGGGTCGCGCGCGGTGGACGGGCCGGCCAGGTCGGCGACATCGCGATCTGGGCGGTGCCTTTCGGTCTCGTGGGTGGGCGGCTCTACCACGTCATCACGGACTGGCGGCTCTACTTCGGCGAGGGCCGGGACCCGATCACCGCGCTCTACGTCTGGCAGGGCGGTCTCGGGATCTGGGGTGCCGTCGCGCTCGGTGCGGTGGGGGCCTGGATCGGCTGCCGGAGGCATCGGGTCAAGTTCCTGGCGTTCGGCGACGCGATCGCTCCCGGCATCATCATCGCGCAGGCCATCGGCCGGTGGGGGAACTGGTTCAACCAGGAGCTCTACGGCCGGCCCACCACGCTGCCCTGGGCGCTCGAGATCGACCGAGAACGCCGCGTGGACGGCTACCGAGACTCCGCCACGTTCCATCCGACGTTCCTCTACGAGTGCCTCTGGAACCTCGGCGTCGCCGGTCTGCTGATCTGGGCGGACCGCAGGTTCCGGCTCGGCCACGGCCGGGTGTTCGCGCTGTACATCATGGGTTACACCGCAGGTCGGGGATGGATCGAGAACCTCCGCATCGACACAGTGCAGGAGGACGACGTCTTCGGGCTGCGCCTCAACGTGTGGACCTCGGTCGTGGTCTTCGTCTTCGGCCTCGCGCTCTTCCTCTGGTCGGCTCGACGACACCCGGGTCGGGACGAGCACGTTCTGCTCGAGGACCCCGATCCCAGCGACCGCAAGGACGGCGACGACGGCGACAACCGTGGCGACAGGGGCGACGAGAGCGCCGGCGATGACCGGAGATCCGCCGGCCGAGGCGCTGCCCGCCGAGGCCCGGGCCGCCGGCACCGCGCCGACCGGCCCTGGCGGGTCGGCAACAGATCATGAGCACGAATCTGCCGCACCCACCCGGGATCGAGCATGAGCACACCGACGTCACCGGTGGCTGGCTGCGTCCCGCCGTGTTCGGTGCGATGGACGGCCTGGTGTCGAACCTCGCCCTGATCGCCGGGGTCGCCGGAGGCACCCGCAGCGACGGGGACTCGACCGTCGTGGTGCTCGCCGGACTTGCCGGCCTGGCTGCCGGTGCCTTCTCCATGGCTGCGGGGGAGTACACCTCCGTCGCGAGCCAGACGGAGGCGGCCCGACGGGAGATCGACAAGGAACGAGCCGAGATCCTCGCCAACCCCGAGGGCGAGACCCGTGAGCTCGCGGCGATGTACATCGCCAAGGGGATCGAGCCGGCTCTGGCGCTGCAGGTCTCGCGACAGATCCATCGCGACGTCGACAACGCGGTCGCCGTACACGCCCGCGAGGAGCTGGGGGTCGACGCCGACGACCTGGCCTCCCCGCGGCTCGCTGCGGCGTCCTCCTTCCTGGCGTTCGCGCTCGGTGCTGTGATCCCGGTGCTGCCCTACCTGCTCGGCGCGGGGTCGCTGCTGCCCGGGCTCGTGATCACACTGGCGGCCCTCTTCGCCTGCGGTGCGGTAGTGACCCAGGTGACGTCACGGTCATGGTGGTACGGCGGCGTACGCCAGATGGTCCTCGGCGCCGTTGCCGCCGCTCTCACCTACGGGTTCGGAACACTCGTCGGGGTCGGTCTGGCCTGATCGCCACCACGTCCCACGCGTAGGGCGACGCCACCGCGAACACCGCTACCCCCTGTGAATGCACGGATACCGTAGCGGCGTCGTCCCGTCCTGTGGCGAGTCCGGACCGGGCCCGGCAGGTTGTTG